>JAHEMV010000612.1 GCA_024643455.1 Cytophagales bacterium | reverse complement strand
AACCAGAAAGGTTATATACATGACTCATCGAACCCGTTTTTGCATGGATTTTACCTGGAAGATTTGGAAAAGAGTTTTCTAATATTCCATTTTTGCCGGAATCAGGCAAAAAAGCAAATAACTTGTCCCTGGGGACTTTTAGGTAAAGTGTTTCCAAAATGGCAACCAACGCCTTTGGCGTCACCTGATTGTATCTCGAAAGGCCTGATCCATCGACCCAGTAAATTTGATCTTTCAAATCAGTCAGCAGGTTTTCCATCGCGTAATCAATTGTTTTTTCAGAACTAAGGGTATCGCCAAACTGATTACTGATAACCAATATCATTTGTTCTGCTAGAAAATTGTCAGATTCCATCAGAATATGTTTCGAAATGGAATCAGTGGGCACGGAATATAAAGTTTGCCTTGCACAATTCGATGGAAATTGACCAATTATAGTGATTGGTTTTTTTAAAGTATCGGCCAGTAGTTTAACAAATGTTTCAATGGAATAAGTAAATGGAACCACTTCATTTATTTCCATTGTAGAATCTTGTATTTGAAAATAGAATAAATTTTCAAATTCCTTTCTTGTGAGTTGGTATGCGTTACCACTGCTATCCGAATGTACAACAAGTTGGATTTCGAATGCTTTGGGCATAACACTAACCTTCTGACTTTCTGGTGTTTTATGGAATTTCACCACATTACCGTATATAGGAAAAGAAGCTTTCTCTGGTGAATAATAATAGGGATAATCGTCCCAGGCCCATCCAGGCCCTAAACGTTTATCTGCCATGGGTTTGTTGATATAAACTAATTGGTGCTGGTTGGACTGTAAAAAATCTAAGGTCGGTGAATAATCAAAATGGGTATATAGAAAAGAGGGATCTCCTGTTCCTGTAAAGTAAAGCGAATCACTAGCGATACAATATTCTAAAGCAGGAACACGATCGCCCATCATTTCTGTCGCAGTGTAAATGGTCAATAACTTGGTATTGGATGCCGGTACAAAATGCTTTTGTGCATTGTAGTCAAAAATTGTCGATTTACGCTCCACGTCATAGACCAATAATCCGGAATGGCTTTCCCGAAAAACAGGATTTTTCTCAAAATATTTATTGATAGGTGTTTTATCTACCTTAAATTTTGTAGTGGCACATGAGGATATGATTAAAACTGAAAGGAGGGTTAAGTTTATACATAATTTATCGATAGGCCAATTGTGCTTCATAATGGTAAATATCTGTAATGATTAACTAGAAAAATAATCTAAATTCAAAATAATAAACTAAACATTTAGTTATACTTGTATGTTCAAAAATATCAGGATATGTCAGCCTTTATAAAATCTATTTTTTCAAAGACGATCTATTTTTCAATACTTTTTATGTCACCATCAATATTGTCTGCACAAAAATTAAGTCTGAGCAAAAAACGCATACAGGAATTAGATTCGATTGCATTAAAACAAAAATCATCCTGGGAAACCAGGAATCTAGGGCATCCCAGATCATATGAACAATATATGGATAGTTTACGAACAGCAGATCCTGAAAGACACACATTTATTCAGCGAAATCAGGAGGAGCGCAGACATAGCTTAGAACAGGAAATAGCGAAGTCCAAGGAGACTAACATGCGTAAATATGACAGCCTCTTGAATAGTGCAAATGTTTATCAACTATCGGATCTCCGATTGAACAATGGTTTATATGATCAAATTCCAGCGAGGGTATTGAAATTATCAAATCTAGATACGCTCAATATTTCGGATAATAATATTTCGACGCTGGGAAAAGGATCATTGAGCAATATGAACCTGATTCAACTGAATCTTCGCAATAATCAATTGGGTTCCGGCAAAATAAAAATTACCAGGAATACCAGTTTGCAAAGTATTAATCTCGGGAATAACCAGTTTGATAAAATCCCTGCCCGGCTTAAAAAGTTAAAAGGGCTGATATCCTTGAATTTGTCAGACAACGAGCTTGGGGAAAATGGTAAAAAGGTGAAAGTAAAAAGATGGAAAGAGTTGGAAGAATTGAATCTGAGTCACAATGAGCTCACAACCATACCAAGAAGTCTTAGAAAACTGAAGAAGCTCAAAAAACTATATCTGAATAATAATCAACTCACCTCTTTGAAAGAGTTGGAAAAACTCACATCACTGGAAGAAGTGGAATTGAGCAATAATATTGTTGCTCTTGATCCTCGATACTTTTATTCTCTAAATAGGTTGGAGAAGTTATCCATGCACAAATGTGAATTGATTTACCTACCCCCTGAGATTTCTTATTTGCAGAATCTCAAAAAACTGGTTCTACCGGAAAATAGGCTTACTGAATTGCCAAAAGAAATCGGTGCGCTACAAAAGCTCGAAAATCTCATGGTTTACAAAAATGAATTGGCTTCGATACCTGAAGAAGTATTTGAGTTGAAGGAATTATTATGGCTGGACATCTATTATAATGAGATTAATGACCTTTCCGACAAGATTTCCAATCTGGAGAAGCTGGAGATTCTTTATCTTTCACATAATAAATTTGATGAGTTTCCAACGTCAATTGGAAAGATGAACAACCTGCGCGAGCTTTACGCTCACAATAATCAACTCCGTGAATTACCGGATATATCAAATCTTCAGAACTTGCAATATCTCCATTTGCAGCATAATCATCTGACTGAATTTCCTTCCTCGATTCTGGAATTAAAACAACTTGAAGAATTAAATCTGGCATTTAATCTCATCACGGAATTCCCTGAGGAGATAAGGGAGTTTGAAAAGCTCAGCTTTATATATCTCAATAAAAATCTCACTGAAATGAATACGATGGAGTATGAACAATTCAAGTTGGCGCTGAAAGATTTGAATGATCGAGGAGTTAGAATCAGGTTTGATTATCCTGGATCAAATGAGCAATAGTACTAAAGAGCAAGTGGCCATACCAATATATCCACTCTTCGGTTTTTCAGTTTTCCTTCCCAGGTAGAATTGTCGTAAAC
>JAHEMV010000611.1 GCA_024643455.1 Cytophagales bacterium | reverse complement strand
GGTGATAATAAAGTTCGATTTGAACTGATCAAAACGATAAAACATCAACTTGGAGTAATCATCCATCATAATGCATACGTCGCAAATGGCGTAAAAGTAGAAAATGGTACAGTAGTTTTGGCTCGGGCAATACTCCAATCTGATTCTAAAATTGGCCAAAATTCCATCGTAAATACAGGTGCTATTGTTGAGCATGATTGTATTGTTGATGATTTTGTTCACATTGGTCCCGGGGCAGTTGTATGTGGAAATGCCAATATTGGTATAGGTGCATTTATTGGTGCCAACGCTACCATTTTGCCAGGAATATCGATAGGGAAATGGGCTACAATTGGAGCTGGTTCAGTAGTATTAAAGGATGTTGAAGATTATTCTATTGTCGTAGGTAATCCAGCAAGGGGAATTAAAAAAAGGAATGCAGGAGAAAAATAAATATCGTATTTTTTTATCTCCACCTTATCAAAGTGGAGAAGAGTTAAGTTATTTGAAAGAAGTTCTGGATTCAAATTGGTTGGCACCAGGAGGATCCCATGTAAGACAATTCGAATCCAAACTTAAAGTAATTACCAATAGATCTCATTGCGTTGCTTTGAATTCAGGGACTGCAGCCATTCACCTCGCTTTAAAAACATTAGGCGTTGGTGCAGGAGATGCTGTTATTTGTCAGACCTTTAGTTTCGTTGCAACAGCAAATCCTATTGCCTATCTGGGTGCATATCCTGTTTTTATAGATAGTGAGTCATTAACATGGAATATGGATCCTGAATTGTTGGAAAAGGCGATAATTCAGCTGAGAAAAAATAATATTCATCCAAAGGCAATAATTTATACCCATATTTATGGAATTCCGGCCCAGGTAGAACAATTGGTTAGGATTTCGGAAGAATATCATATTCCATTGGTAGAAGATGCAGCAGAAGCTCTTGGATCTAAAATTGGGACAAAATCGATTGGACAATTTGGTAAAATTAGCATTTTATCGTTTAATGGGAATAAAGTTGTTACTACTTCAGGAGGAGGGGCACTATTGACCGATGATGAAGAGGTTGCAAATAGAAGTTTAAAATTAGCCACGCAAGCTCGAAATGAAAATGAGGCATTCTCGCATACTGAAGTCGGTTACAATTATCGAATGAGCAATTTGAGTGCTGCTCTGGGTTTAGCACAACTTACAAAGCTCAATGACTGGATTACTCAAAAAAGAAAAATTTTCGAGAAGTATAAAAATATAAACGCCAAAACTGATCTTGTGGATTGGATAGAGGATTCTAAAGGTATATATTCAAACAGATGGCTTTCAGTTTTTACTTTTAAATCTAAGTCAAAGCAGGAAAAAGCAATTTTGAACTTATTGCAGAATAAAATAGAATGTAGAAGAGTGTGGAAACCATTGCACCAAATGGGAATATATGAAAATCAAAAATCATTTTTATCTGGAATCTCAAGCCAATTATTTGAAATGGGAATCTGCTTGCCTTGCGGAGTTGGGCTTAAAGATCATGAACAAGAAGAGATAATACATATTGTTAATCGATAGAAAACAATATTCAATTATATTTGAATGAATTTTAAACTTTTTTTTATACCATCAATAGAACAAAAGGGAAAAGGCTCAATATTCTGTATTTTATTAACATTAAGTTGGAATATTTTTATTTATTTTAGACATTGTTATTATTGAATGGATAAGCTACTTCTAAAAATAAGAATCCTTCCAAGATGGATAATTATCCTGATTGATCTATTATTACTATTTTTTTCATCCTTATTAGCTTATTTACTACGGTTTAATTTTGATTATAGCCGTCTTGGCAGTTTTGATGTTAATAAGGGCATTATATTGTTCACGATTTTTTGCTTGATTTCAAGTTTGGCTACCAGAAGTTATGCAGGTATTGTACGCTATACTGGTATGCAGGATGCCGCAAGGATTTTGGGAACAATTTTTATGGGCTCCATCCTTACATTGTCCGCAAGCTATATTAATTATAAATTATATGGAGCTTATCTTATTCCAGTTTCAGTAATCATTATAGCATTTCTCAATGCTGTTGTATTTTTGATTTCATACCGATTATTTGTTAAACAATTGTTTTCATTTTTTTGGAAAAAGGAAAAAAAACAGGAACAAGTATTGATATATGGCACAAGTAAATCTGCTCAGATGGCAAGGCAGATACTTGAAGAGAATACAGGAAGAAAATATAAGGTAATTGGATATCTAGATGATGATAAGAAACATATCGGGAAAGTAGTAAATGGAATTAAAATATTCGATGCCCGTGATGATCTGGATCAAATATTGGCTAGTAAAACTGTAAATGAATTAATTATATCTGAAAGAAATATCACCATAGAACGCAAAAATGAACTAGTAGATTTTTGCCTGGAAAAAAACATAAAGGTAAGGATGGTACCACCAGTTGACCAATGGGTTAAGGGGGAACTAAGCCTAAATCAAATCAAAGAAATTAATATTGAAGAACTTTTGGGCCGGGAGTCCATAAAATTGGACAATTACAACGTGACTCAAGAACTTAAAGGCCGAAAAGTAATGGTTACTGGAGCGGCTGGATCAATTGGTAGTGAAATAGTCAGGCAGGCACTTTATTACAGTCCGGAATTGATCATTTTGGTAGATCAGGCTGAATCTGACCTATTTGAGATTGAAAATGAAATAAAACTTAAAAAAGGAACTCTAAAAATATATCCAACCATAGCTGATATTACTAATAAGGAACGCATGGAAGGGATTTTTAAGGAATTCGAACCTCAGATTATCTTTCATGCTGCAGCTTACAAGCATGTACCAATGATGGAAAAAAATCCTGTTGAGGCAGTGTTATGCAATATTAATGGGACTAAGATTTTATCAGACCTTTCGGTTAAGTACAATGCAGAGAAGTTTGTAATGATTTCAACAGATAAGGCAGTTAATCCATCCAACGTTATGGGTGCGTCTAAGCGGATAGCAGAAATGTATGT
>JAHEMV010000130.1 GCA_024643455.1 Cytophagales bacterium | reverse complement strand
GCATTTGGCCAAAATAAAAAAGAAGAAAATATACGATACATCCTTATCGAAGCACCTTGTAAACCTGGTTTTAATGCCTTACCAGATTACAAAGAAAAAGTAATCCTAACCAAAGTTTTCAAGATGGAATTTGAAACACCTTTTGAAATGGTCAATGCAGAGCCACAATTAATTGTTGATTTTGAAGTGGCCTTGGAAAAAAATTATCCCAATTCAAGAAATCAAATTCGGGACATCCTGGTATATATGCTCAACACCGAAAAGGAAGCTAAAGAACTTTATAGCCGGAAAATCAACCAATTTAAAACTTTAGAGACAGGTGTGATCATCCTTAAACTCTAATAGTAAACTTAATTTGTTAAGGCATTATTTTCTTTCCATTTTATTGAAGATTTAAGGAACTTTTTTTATTTCTACTGCATTAATTGAAGTAGTAGTTCCACCCGGAACTAATTTTTTTATTTTAAGACCAAACTTAAATGACTTCATTAAAACCTGATAAAAAAAATCTCTATAGACTTCCCTATTCCATGAATGACAATCCTATTGGATGGATTGAAGCTACCGATATTTGTAACATCAAATGCAAAGGTTGTTACCGACTGGTGATGGGTGAGGGACATAAACCGCTTGAGCAAATCAAAGAGGAAATACTTTTCTTAAGGAAATGGCGTAACTGTGACAATATTTCCTTAGCCGGAGGCGAGCCTATACTTCACCCAGATATAAAAGAAATTGTCTCGTTTATATCCAGCCATGGCATGAAAACAGTGATCCTCACCAATGGTCTGGCACTAACAACAAAAGTACTAAAGGAAATGAAGTCCGTCGGCTTGCTCGGTTTCAGTTTTCATATTGATATAACTCAAACCAGGCCGGAATTCAAAAAACAGCAATTAAAGAGTGAACTGGAGTTGAACGATCTCAGACTTAAGTATGCAAAAATGCTCAAACCCTATGGATTTTATACACATTTCGGCATAACGGTTACTCCGGACAATCTCAAGGAAGTTCCGGAATTTGTTCGTTGGGCCAAAGACAATATATTGATGATTAATGCTATCTCCTTAATAATCTACAGAGGTCTTCCCGTAACTGAGGGGGTTAGTTATTATGCCAAAGGCAAGCAAGTTGATATGGAAATTGGGAAGTTAGGCTATACGGTAGATAGAAAAGAATTTGAAAAAATCAATGTCAAGGCACCTGATGTTTATGCTGTAATCAAAGAAAATTTTCCAGACTATGAAGCGATGGGATATCTTGGTGGAACTGCTGATCATGAGAGTTTCAAGTGGTTATGGGGTAGTCTGCTCACCAACTCCAAAGGCAAGACTTTTGGGGCACTCGGCGCAAAAACACTGGAACTTGCTCAAGCAGTATATCATTTCACTAACGGACATTACCTGGTGTATCCCAAAAATAGAATTGGTAAAATGGTATTCCTCATGTCGGTATTTGATCCGAAAGTGAGAAAAGCATTTTGGAAATTTCTGAAGTACTGCCTGTCCAATCCAATCCGATTTTTTTATCCAATGAAATCACTTGGCATTGGCATGGTCCAGGCTCCTGATTTACTGGAAGATGGACGAATCGATATGTGTGATGATTGCCCTGACATGTGCGTGTTCGAAGGAAAACTGGTAAATTCCTGCAGGCTGGATGAGTGCCGAATATTTGGAGATTTGCTTACCATTCAAGTTGAAAAAGATACGTTTAAAAAGAAAGAACCCACTCAAGAATTAGAAGAAGTTCCGATGTTGTAAATCAAAAGAGGCTCGTTTTGAGCCTCTTTTATCCTCCTCATCATGTTTAGTGGAAAATCAGGAAATCAATTGACCAAAGGTCAAGTCATATTCCCTAATTTCAGACACTCCTAAATTATTTTTTACTCATAGTTCAATCCATGACCAAAACGATATAATGGATTTTCTGTATCGAATGGCACATCTTCAAATTGCTTTTCGACTGCTTCCATGGAGCCCGGTAGATCAAAAGGCAACTTGCCTGTTGGATTGAATTTTCCAAAAACCACATCAAGTACAGCATCATCATAAGCGCCAAACTCTCCCAACAAACCAACGACACTACTTTCGATTTCCGGCATCACTGCTGGCCGGTCGAGGTACATACAAATGACAGTCGGTTTGGTATTTGCAATTTCCAGTATTCTACTAAGCTCAGGTTCCTGGAAATCAAGAAATCCCTGATGAAACATCGCTTCAATAAAATTTCCATCCCTGGGTTCCCATGGCGTTTGAAGCCTAAGAATAGCTATATCTGCTTCATTTAGACTATCAACTACTGTAGCATATTGTCCGGCTACATCCTTGGCGATATTTTCAACATAAATTTTAAGATCCCCAGCTAGTGGCAACGCCATAACACTGTCGGTATCCATTTTATTTTTCAGCAACACAATGGATTTGCGCTGAGCAACTTTTCCCTTTTCGACAAATTCCTTTTTCCCAACTGTTGCAATGGCCGTTTTTACATCAATATAAGGGTTGTCAAACAAGCCAATTTGAAATTTGGCTCTAAGCAATCTCCTGGCAGATTCGTCTATTCTTGCTTCCGAAACTTGCCCCTCTTTTATTAATTCCAACAATTCGTCAGAATTGGAATTTCCACCAAACTGATCGACACCAGCATCTATAATTTTTTTAACACGTTGTTTCGTTGATAAGTCATCTACTCCCCAACCGGTACTTTCAAAAATGGTATATCCAAAAATTGAAAAACCTTCTACAATTCCCCAGTCTGTGCAAACGACACCATCATACCCATATTGTTTCCTAAGCAGATCAGTAATAATTTCTTTATTAAAACTCATGCCTACATTTTCACTGGTTTGGTCTTTTGCAATTCCATAGTAGGGCATGATCATCATGGTATTAGCTTTAAAAGCCGCCAGAAAAGGTTTCAGGTGATAATCAAAATTATTCCCTGGATATTCCTGGTCAGCACCATAACGAAAATGTGCGTCCCATCCATCTTCTTGAGGACCACCACCAGGCCAGTGTTTGGTCATACAGGCCACTGTTTGATTGTTTATTTCACTTCCCTGAAATCCAAAAATATATGCTGCTGTCATCTTTGCAGAAAGATCCGCATCTTCACCAAAAGTTCCGTTGATCCGTGCCCAGCGCGGCTCAGTAGCCAGGTCAGCCATAGGATGTAAGGCCGTTCTGATCCCAACGGAACGGAGTTCTTCAGCGGCAATCCGACCAAAATCTGCCACCAAAAGGGAGTCATTTGTAGCTGCAAGACCGATAGGTTCCGGCCATTTAGAAAAATCACCCCCCAGAAAATCACCATCCATAAAATTATTAATCCCATGACGCGGATCGGAACTAATCGTTACCGGAATACCCAGACGATCCTGCTCTGCCAGTTTTTGAATTGCATTGTACCATTTGGCAATGCTTTCTGTACTGGGAATTTTAAATAAGTTGAAATGTCTGAATTGCTTGTTCAGCATGACATCGTAGGTAGAAACCAAACTGTAGGTTGCCACATCAGGCTTTCCAAGTATTTCACCCTTTGTACCAATACCTATTGGAGGATGCCACATCAATCCCACTTTCTCTTCGATTGTCATTTGAGATAAGATATCATTTACACGTGATTCTACGTCAGCACGATAATCTTCATACACATCCAGTTTACCATTATTATTGAGATCTCTAAACGTAAATCCATCGATTGTCAATTCTTTTTTCTCTGTTAACCCTGATTTGGCAGATTGATTTAGAATAAAGTAATACACATTAAAGGAAATCAGGGCTATTAGTACTATACCAACAATCCCCAGTAAAAAATACAAAATGAATTTAAAAAGTTTTCTCATGATCTGTTTTGTTATAATTCTTGATTTCAGATTCAAACTTAACAAGCTTTGATTTGCTAAACGTCCAAACTCTGAATTTTTGAAATCTGGACTTTCATTGCTTTATGCCAATTCAAAAAAAACCACTAAAAATCCACGATTGCCATTTAAAAGTAAAAAACACCTTAATTGAAATTCATGATTCATTTTTTGACCTTTTCCTTAATTTTACGACGAAATCTATCATTAATATTCCGCTATGAAAAGTATTTATTTGTCCACATTGTTATTTTCATTTTTTTGTTTTCAATTCTATCAGGCGCAATCCCAAATTAATGCACGGCTTTTCCAACAACCTGATGTATCTGAAACGCATATTGCCTTTGTATACGCAGGTGACGTTTGGACAGTCCCAAAAGTTGGCGGAACAGCGACACGAATTAGCTCACCTGCAGGATTAGAATCTTTTCCGAAATTTTCACCTGATGGAAAATTCATTGCTTTTTCAGCCAATTACAATGGGAATACGAATGTGTTTATGATGCCAGTTGAAGGAGGTATTCCCAAACAATTGACACAGCACTCAGCTGGGGACAGGGTAATTGACTGGCATCCTGATGGGGGAAAAGTACTATTTTCGTCCGGTAGAGAAAGTGGGAGACAACGATTCGCTCAATTTTACCTGATCAACAAGGACGGTGGGATGGCTGAGAAATTGCCTGTCCCATATGGAGAATTCGGCACTTTTTCTCCTGATGGAAAACAATTTGCCTATACACAAAAATCCAGAGCCTTTAGAACATGGAAAAGATATCGAGGTGGCATGGCGCCTGAAATCTTCCTTTTCAATCTTGATGACTACTCTTCGGAAATTATAATTGATAGTGATGCTAACGACGAAATTCCCATGTGGGCAGGAAATAAAATTTATTTTTTATCGGATCGTGGAATGGAAAAAAGGGCAAATATTTGGTCTTACGATTTATCGGATAAATCTGTAAAACAACTTACTCATTTTACGGATTACGATATTCATTTCCCTTCAATTGGCCCAAAGGATATTGTCTTTGAAGCTGAAGGAAAATTATTTGTCCTGGATCTTGCAAACGAAAATTATAAAGAAGTAAACGTAACCGTGGTAACTGATCAGATTGCTTTGCAACCAAAAATGATCAATGCAAATAAGTATATCGCCCATGCCTGGATTGCTCCAGATGGGAAAAGAGCTGTAATCGAGGCTCGGGGAGACCTGTTTTCACTCCCTGCTGAGGAAGGTTTTGTAAAAAATCTCACGCAAACCAGCGGTACTGCAGAGCGTTATCCTGCCTGGTCACCTGATGGAAAATCGTTGGCTTTCTGGAGTGACAAATCCGGAGATTATGAATTGCATTTACTCAACCTTGAAACCGAAAAAGAAGAGCAAGTCACCAACTATGGAGCGGGATACCGGTATCAGTTATTCTGGTCCCCGGATAGTAAAAAACTTGGCTTTGTGGATAAAGCCATGAAAATAAAAATCTATGAATTGGACAATAAACGAACTATTGAGGTTGACCAGGGCCTCAGCATGTATCAAGGTGTTTTAGAAAATTTTGATGTTTCCTGGTCTGCCGATAGCAAATGGATGGCTTTTAGCAGAGATGTGAATAATGGAAATGTAGCAGTATTCCTTTTTGACCTGAATACCTATACCAATCATCAGATTACAAGTGGATATTATAGCACCATGAAACCGTCTTTCGATCCGGAAAATAATTATCTGTATGTGCTGACGAACAGAAATTTCAGTCCAAATTATGGTGATACGGACAATTCGTTTATCTATCCTAATGCTACCCAGCTTGCAGCGATTTCATTGAGAAAAGATGTTGCAAGTCCATTAGCTCCAAAAAATGATGAAGTCGAAATAAAAAAAGAGGATCAAAAAGAGGACAGTGCAACGACTAAAGAGAAGAAAAAGGATAAAAAGAAAGAAGGTGACGATGCGGTAGAGGAGAAAGATAAAATTGAATCAACAGTTATAGATCTTGAAGGTTTGGAAAGTAGGATGGTGATTTTACCGGAGAAAGCAGGAAATTTCAATTCCATCCAGGCAACCAAAGGGAAACTGGTGTACATGAAATCTCCCAATACGGGCTCTGGTGAAAATAGTATCGAAATCAAGTATTTTGACCTGGAAGAACGAGAACTTAAGAGTATCATCAGCGATGTCAACGGTTTTCTGGTTTCAGCCGATGGCAATAAAATGCTTGTGTCAAAAGGTAATAGCTTTGCAATAATTGAGGTAAAGGAAAACCAAAAAATAGGCAAAAACCTCCCTGTTGATGATATGACAATGACGGTAGAGCCAATCATGG
Organism: Cytophagales bacterium; assembly: GCA_024643455.1. Lineage (GTDB taxonomy): Bacteria > Bacteroidota > Bacteroidia > Cytophagales > Cyclobacteriaceae > JAAUQL01. The sequence continues at coordinate 4,972 of JAHEMV010000130.1, read as the reverse complement.
AATGGAAGCAGATTTTCAAGGATGCCTGGAGACTTGAAAGAGATTTCTTTTATGATAAAAATATGCATGGTGTAGATTGGAATGCAATGTACACCCGATATAGTAAATTGATTGACGATGCATCTACACGTTGGGATGTAAATTTTATCCTTGGAGAACTCATTGGAGAATTAAATGCTTCGCATACCTACAAAGGAGGAGGTGATGAAGAGGATGCCAAAAAAGTAAATGTCGGATACCTCGGCGTTGATTACGAATTAGTTGATGGAACCTACCGAATAAAAAAAATCCTTCGGGGGGCATCATGGGATATTGAAGCAAAATCACCTTTGGATATGCCAGGAGTTGAAGCACAGGTGGGAGACTACCTTCTCGCCGTCAATGGAATTCCAGTCGATGTTAGCAAAGAACCCTATTTTGCTTTTCAGGGGCTTGGAGGTAAAACAGTTGAACTTTCACTAAACACACAACCAATCGTGGAAGGAAGCCGAAAAATAATCATAGAAACCATGACTGACGAAACTCGACTTCGACATCTTTCCTGGATAGAATCCAATCGAAAGAAAGTAGAGGACGCTACGGATGGAAAAGTTGGATATATCTATGTACGCAGTACTGGTATAGATGGTCAAAATGAACTAATCAGGCAATTTATGGCTCAATGGGACAAAGAAGGGCTGATCATTGACGAACGATTTAATAGTGGTGGTCAGATTCCTGATCGATTCATTGAATTACTAAACAGAAAGCCACTAGCCTATTGGGCAGTGAGGGATGGCAAAGACTGGCAATGGCCTCCTGTGGCACACTTTGGTCCTAAAGTCATGCTTATAAATGGATGGAGTGGTTCGGGCGGAGATGCTTTCCCTGATTTCTTCCGCAAGTCTGGATTAGGTCCCTTAATCGGGAGCCGAACCTGGGGTGGTTTGATTGGAATTTCCGGAGCACCACAACTGATTGACGGAGGTACTGTAACTGTTCCCACCTTTAGAATGTATGATCCAGATGGCAAATGGTTTCTGGAAGGTCATGGTGTGGATCCTGATATCGAAGTAAAAGAAGACCCAACATCACTAGCAAAAGGAGGAGATGGACAGTTAGAAAAAGCTATAGAGGTTGTTTTAGAATCTCTAAAAAATAATGGATATAAAAAGCCAGAACATCCCCCTGTTGAGGATAGGTATTAAGAAATAAATGCAATAAAAAGGGAGTATTAAAATTATACTCCCTTTTCTATTTTACACCTTTCCGATATTCTGTAGGAGTCAATCCGGTGTGTTGCTTAAAAATTGCATTAAAAGATGATTTGGAATTGAAACCGCTTTCCAATGCAATTTGTAATATAGAATCATTTTTATAATCCGGGTCTAAAAGCCGATTTTTAACTTCTTCCATACGGTATTCATTCACCAAAGTGAAAAAATTCTTATCTAACAGGCTTTTTAAAACTTCAGTGATATAATGCCTGGGAAGTTTTAATCCTTCAGCCAATTCCTGAATGGTCAATTCCGGATTTAAATAAGGCTTTTCAATTTGCAAATACGCAGTCATTCTTTTTAGTAATCCTTCACTTTTCACGTCACTTAAGTAAGGCAACCCTTGTTTTGAATCCTTGACTGCTTCGAGGGGATTTACGGACTGAAAAAGAACTGGCTGATTAAATCCAAAATAACTCAGGCTAAAGCAAAAAAACGTCAACCCTACCGCAGGAATAAAATGAGGCGTTTTCACAATGGATTGTACTAGATTGCCAGAGAGCATATTGGCTATTAAAATAACATAGGTAGCCAAAAAAGTAAAGATAACCAGGCTAAGCCAGCTCAGTGTGTTTTGTGAAGATTTATATGAAAAATTATCCTGTATGGATTTTTTATGTTTCAAAATAATCTTGATAGCCATATAGCTATAAACACTCAATGAGATGCATAATAAAACTACTCTTGACATTGTCAAAATAAACCATCCCGAATCACTGTCCAATCCATCTAACCGAAGTGGCCGATTGGTAAAAAAAGCCAAATGCAATAAAGACAGTATCACATAAGGCAAAAAGTGAACTAAATCCAATGCCCTAAATTTTGGATTTTCTTGTGTGAGTTTCACCACATACAAATATAAAAAGGGGCCAAAAGTCAAAGAATAAAATCCAAAATTTGAAGTAAAGTCATGTATTGGGGATTGCTTTATTTCCAGCAACATATGAATAAGTTCTAAAGCAATAAAAATCAGCCAAAAAGCTAAAACACCATCAGCCTGACTTTTATGCTTTTTTGTAAAGAGGATAAAAGCTGAAAAAATACTCTGCGCAATACCTATATGAAAAATCCACTCCATCTAAAAGTAAAGTTATAATAATTCCCCAACATGATTTGCAATTTCTATTTGTATAATATGGCGAATCAATGTATCTATTTTAAAAAAACACTCTTTCAATTGAATGTTTTATTGTACTTAGCAAAACATCAAAAAATAGCTCCAAATCCATAAATAAGATGATTACTAATCAAATAGTGTATCACCTTCCAAGATAAGACCTCTTAGCGATCAAAATTTCATTTTTAGTGATAACCCCTTCGTTAATACGCTCATCATAGGTTAGAAAACAATATTAAAAAGATTATTCATTTTCATGGTTAGGTTGTCTGTTTAACGAAGAAGCAAGTCCAACGACTTGCTTTTTTTTATTTAGTTTTTGTTCTTACTCTCCTTCCCTTTTTCCCTTAAAATTACAATTAGATTAGTCGAATCAATCGCGAAAATCATGATTTTAAAATGATACTTTTTTAAAACAAAAAGGTAAAGAATTGATTATTAATCAAAGACTAAAAACCAATTGTTGCCATATAGTAGTTAAAAATAAACGGCCTATTATCCGAAAGCGATGTGATGCATTTTATTTAATAAAACCACTAACTTTGTAAGTCATACATCTTGAATCCTTTATATATAAACATCTTAAACTAAGTAATAACATGAAAGACTTTATAACTAAAAACAGATCATTACTGGAAGAAACTGAAAAACTACTCAATGATCAAATAAAACTTGAGGCTGTTTCATCTGCTATTTATTTATCAATGGCTTCCTGGTGTGAAATCAAAGGATACGAAAACTCCTCAAATTTTTTATACGGACATGCCGAGGAGGAGAAAATGCATATGATGAAAATTTTCAGGTATGTCAATGAAGCAGGTGGGCACGCTTTGCAACCTGAAATATCAGGTGTACCACATGATTTCAGTTCTTTAAAAAAAATATATGAGCAAATTCTCGATCACGAAATCGAGGTTACAAAATCCATCCATAAACTTGTAGATCATTGCTTTACCAAAAAGGATTTCACAACGTTCAACTTCCTGCAATGGTATGTCACTGAACAACGAGAAGAAGAAACGCTGGCGAGAAGAATTCTGGAATTATTCGACATCATTGGTGTTGAAGGCCTTGGTTTATGGACGATTGATCAAGAGATTGGAAAATTAGGTGATGGTGGCGCTTCAAATGCAGCTCCAACTACTGCAACCTAGAATATATTATTGCATCATTGCAAAAGTGTCTCAAAAGGACACTTTTTTTATTTAACAATGACTTGCATGAGTATAGCACAGAGCCAGGCTCCATACGTGCCAAGGGCATACCCTAATACTGCAAGTAAAACCCCAACAGGCGCCAGGGAAGGATGAAATGCTGCTGCGACTACCGGAGCACTTGCAGCTCCTCCAATATTTGCCTTGCTGCCAACGGCTAGAAAGAAAAATGGAGATTTTATTATTTTAGCAACAATAACCAATAATACCACATGGATGGACATCCAAACTCCTCCTAAAACAAAAAGGCCTGGATTATCAAATATTTTGAGGATATCCATCTTTAAACCAATGGTAGCGACCAGGATATAAATAAACACCGTTCCAATTTTTGACGCACCCGCTCCTTCTAAATTCCTGGCCTTGGTAAAAGACAATCCTAAACCAAAACTGGTTGCTAAAACAATAAGCCAAAAGAAACTGCTGTTTAGGCTGAATCGATCCAGAAATGGCGCATGTTCCGCAATATAAGGCGCAATCATATCGGCCAAAAAATGGCACAATCCTGTGATACCAAGCCCCACTCCTAGTATGAGCATCAAATCCGATGTCATTGGAATTTTGGCAATTTTCTGACTGAAATCATGCATCTTATCCTGAAGATGTTGAATAGCAGAGGTATCTGACTTAAAAAAACGATCAATATATTCTGATTTTCCTACTCCAATCAAGAGGAAAGCCATCCAGATTTCAGCTATAATCACGTCGACTGTTATCATTATGGAATACAATCGGTCCGAAGGCTCAAAAATCTCATACATTGCAGCCTGGTTGGCACTTCCGCCTATCCAGCTTCCGGCTATAGTGGTCATCCCGCGCCATACTGCTTCCGGACCGGCGCCTCCTACTGTTTCCGGAGATATCATAGAAACAATCATTATAGCTAGTGGCCCACCTATAATCACACCAACTGTTCCGGTCATAAACATAATCAGTGCTTTGGGGCCAAGCTTAAAGGCTTCTTTCAAATCAATACTTAAGGTGAGCAAAACAAGGCTTGCTGGCAGTAGATACCTCGAAGCCATAAAATAAAGTTGCGATTTGTCAGGGTCAACAACACCAAACGTAGTGAGTAGAGAAGGTAAAAAATAACATAACAAAAGCATGGGAAATACTTTATAAAACTTTTTCCACATTGGATTATTGGAGGAGGAGGTCTTGAATATAAACGCCAGCAAAATCATAAGAATTCCCATGACAATGGCATCATTAGTTATTAATGCTTCTCCGTTTTTATGCATAATTTACTTTATTGATATATTCCTGTTTTCGAAATAATAACACTGAGTTCACTAAGCATCATAGCTGTAGCCCCCCAAACAATCCGGTTACCAATGTCAAAATAAGGGGTTTGTATTTTATATTTCCCCCTTGCTAAAATAGTC
>JAHEMV010000129.1 GCA_024643455.1 Cytophagales bacterium | reverse complement strand
GCCCCTCCAAAAACTCTTTTGGAGTTGTAACCGATTGTGTTCATCGTGCCAAAAGCTAAAAATGCATGCGTATGGTACGGCCGTCTATTGTCATTTTGATAATCACCCATATTGAATCCTACTCCAGGAATCAAACTTGCAGTAATATAAAAATGTTCTTTCCAAACAAATGTATACATGTATCCAAAATTGACTGCTAAACTTGTAGAATTGAGGTCAGTCAATTGTAAGTTGTTATTGAAACTTCCCTGAACCTGGATTGGTACGATGGAAGAATCTGCCACTACATTAAACATATTAAATGCTGCCCCGACTAGAAAACTACCGGCACTTTTGCGCTGCAATTCATTTTGAATAAATGATGCTTTAAGGGAAAATTTGTCATAATTAAAAGCAAAAGTATAGTGTATACTCATGGAAATTGTACGGATGTCATCCCTTAGATTTGTGTCGGGATATTCTGTTGGTGGTATACCTGAGTATTTACTTATCTGATATCCATAATAATACTGGTATCCAATGGATATATATTGTCTTTCGTTGAAAATAGTTCCCTGAAAATCAAACAAATTGCTGTTTTGAAAATCCGAGTTTTCGTCGATACCCACATTAAAAGCTAAATCCAGTGCAAACCATTTATAGGCAATTCCTGCCCCCAAATTCAATCTCCTGTCGGGGCGGTATCTAAGGCTGGAATTAATATTTCGATCAAGAACTTTGAAATAATTTATTTTGTTTACTCCAATAAGTTTCAGCGTGAAATTGTTGTTATAATTTGTAATAAAGGAAGTATCCTGTTTTTTATACAAAATGCTTTTCCCAAAATCTTCCATTTTTACCATTATGCTGTCCGGATTTAATTTTTGAGCATTGCCATTGGTTGAGGCAATTAATGGTAGCGTGATGGCTAAAAAGATGCATTTTATATAAACTGGAATTTCTGTATAGTACCGGTTTATCAACAACTTCATTAGAAAATATTTTGGTGTTTAATATTTTATCCAGGTAAATATGCTATTCATAATCATGGTTATAAGATTGTGAATAGCATAATTGTAAGCGCTTAATCTTTGGTCCAATAATCTACAACACAAACATCATCAAGAAACGGTCCTAGAAGCTCACCAAAAGCCTTATGATCAGGGTGAGGTAGATATATTGCCCTATCTGCTTCACTGTCAAAGGTAAGGAAAAAGCAATGTGTAAATCCTTTATTCAGACCTTCAGGACTATTGTTGAGACCCCATTCATATGATTTGATTTGAGGAATTTTAGTAGGAAGCGCTGCAAAGGCATCTTCAACTTTTTTAATATCCTCTGGTGTAGTGGTATCTTTAAATTTGAATAACACAACATGCCTTAACTGATTTTTTATCATGACAGATTCAACTGGTGGAGTACTTTCTTGAGTAGATGTATTTTCAGTTGAAGTATTACTAGTACAACCTGAAACATAAAAGATAACCAAAAGTACAGGGAATAGGCTTTTCTTAAAAAATGAATTTTGAATTTTCATAAATATGCAATTTAAAAGTAAGATTGAATATGGTAAAGATAATATAAAACGATAAGACACAATTGTAAATACAGTTAAATTACTGATTACAATTTCTATTGCTGTTGGCTTTGCTGGTGAATCTTTATTTGCATAACTGTAGCTATTGATAAAGCCCTTGTTTTTGCTAGATGTGCCTTTTGACCATCAAAAAGTGCATCGACAGTTTCATTAAATAAGGCTAACCACTGATCAAAATGTTGTTTGTTCAATGACTCCTTTTTATTGAGATCAATATGCACATTCATAGGATTTCCTTTGTATACTATATTCTGAAAAAGTGTTGTCTCCCAAAAGTCGTACATTTTTGGCATGTGTTCATCCCAATTTATTATGGCCACATCATTGAAAATGTACCCGATTATTTTATCAGAAAGCACTTTTTTATAAAAAGTATTTACTAAAAGTTCAATATCTTGTCTGTTTTCTATATCTTTTCTATGTGGCATGAATGGTTTTTTTTATTAAAATTTCGCTTTGACACGATCCATTATTTCCTGGATCATCATACTTTTTGACCATTGCATGATATCAGATTGTTTTTTCCCAGAAAGTATATCTCGATTTACGGCTTCAATTTCATAATTATACCCAACACATTTTGACTTGTCTGAAAAATAATCTTCCTGAATTTTATTTTTATACAAAAAACATTCTTTAGCCATAAAAAAATTTGGAATTCTGATATAACCATTATCACCAATAATGAGTGCTTCATTGGGCATGTCAACTAAAAATGAAGCCGATAGATTAGCACATCCACCATAGAGATATTCAAGAATTATTGTTTCTGCAGTATCGACGCCAGAACCTGCCATTGTTGAGTTTACTGTAATTTTTATTGGGAGTTGATTGTAAAATAGGGAGGCTAAAGCAATAGGGTAAATGCCAATGTCCAATAATGCACCTCCAGCTTGTTCAGGGTCAAATAACCTTACTTCTTTTAACATATCTGCTTTAAATCCGAAATCAGCTTTTAGATACATCAGTTTTCCTATTTTTCCTTCATCAACCCAACGTTTTGCCTGCAAAATAGGAGGGAGGAAGTACGTCCACATCGCCTCCATTAGATACATTCCTGTTGATTGGGCTACTTCTAATAGTTGCCGAAATTCATTGGCGTTTATTGCAATTGGTTTTTCACATAATACAGCTTTACCATATTTCATGGCTTCAGAGGCAATTTCAACATGCAAATTGTGAGGAGTGGCAATATAAATCACATCTATTTCTGAATCCTTATACAATTCTTCATAGGATCCATAAGCTTTTGAAATCCGATATTTCTTGGAGAATTCTACAGCTTTTTCCAAAGATCTAGATGCAACAGCGTGAATCTCTCCATTTTCCACGTATAGAAAATCTTTTGAAAATGAATTAGCGATATTTCCAGTGCCAAGAATGCCCCATTTTATCTTTTTCATTTGATCTTGAGGGATTTACATTCGACTATAATGTTTTCATTGACGAATTAGCAGGTACGCACTTTCATGAATTAATGATTATCCTTTTTTCTCAATAGGATCCACTAAAACCATTTTTATGGTACGACTGCCATTTTTTGCTTTTACTGTTTTACAAACGCCATTTTCATAATAATAATCGCAATAATTTTTTTCAGGAAGTATTAAGCGATAATGTCCATTTCCTTCATTAAGCAATTCCAATGGTTGACCAAAACGTTCTGAAAAAACAAAATTTATGTTTACAGGTTCTTCAAAATACAATTTAGAGACATAGAAATGGCTGTCTATGCTAAATTGATTTGTATTTCCTTTTTCGTTGGTCATTTGCCAGGAATGATCATTGATTTGCTTGATGTCCGTAAATTCTCTTTTCCCACCATTAAGTAATTGACTGTATGCTGAGCTATTTAATTTGCCGTCAATTAGGGTGGTTGAGGTTATCCAATTGAACGTATAAAATGGAATTTTTACTTCTGAATTTGTTTTTATTGATACTAGACCTTCAACCCCGGATTTATTTATAGAAAGTTTTCCAATTTTCCCAAGCCAGATAATATCGTATTCAAGATTTTGTCCAAAGCCACTACTTGATGAAAATATCATCAATAGCCCAAAAAGCACTATGAAAAATATTTTCTTCATTTATAAGGTTGATTCGTTGTATGCATTTTAACCAATTGAATTGTAAAAATAGTTTTTATATGAATATTACCAATTAGCCATATACTTTTGCACAGATATATATAATAGAATTAAGCAATAAAATGAAAACTTCAGTCGAAATTAGTTATTACCCGTTGACCAAAGATTATTTAAAGCCAATCGGTGATTTTATTGACAGGTTGCATACTCATGAAAAGTTAATCGTGAAAACCAATGGCATGAGCACACAGGTTTTTGGCGAATATGATGATGTAATGCATGGAATAACTGTCGAAATTAAAACATCTTTTGAATTACCTCACTCTGTATTTGTTTTGAAAGTAATTAATGCTGATCTGATTGAAATTCCCAAGTAAATATGGATTTAGCACTTGATTGGATAAATCATAATTATTTTGAATTGATCGCAGCAGGACTTGGATTTATCGCTATTTTCCTACAGATCAAACAGAATGTATGGTATTGGCTTGTCAGCATCATTATGGTGAGCATGTACATTTATATTTATATTGATGCAAAGTTATACGCTGATATGTCTCTTCAGGTATATTATCTTGTCATCAGCTTTTATGGTTGGTATTTATGGCTTTTTGGCATAAATAAAAACCATAAACATAGTGAACTCCCTGTAAGTACAACTTCAATAAAATTGAGACGATTGTTAACAGGAGTAAGTATTGGTTTATTCTTTTTGATTTCATGGATTTTAGTAAGTTTTACAAATTCAGATTTACCGTATTGGGATGCCTTTACTACCGCCTTAAGTTTTGTGGCAACGTGGATGCTTGCCCGAAAGAAAATTGAAAACTGGTTAATTTGGATTGTTGTTGATGCAGTTTCTACTGTAATCTATATTTATAAAGGACTTTACCCGACAGTAGTATTATTCCTTTTTCTGACAGTCCTGGCTTTTGTGGGATATCGTAGTTGGGAAAAAGATCTAAACGTAAAATCTTCTGATTTTAGAGGTTAGCGATCATTATATCAATTTTGTGATATAAAATATTGAAAAAACGCTTACGTTCTTTTTCTGCTGAAATGCTGATTAGTGTTGAATTTTTCATGACCTTTTCAATGAAATTATAAGTATCCTGGAAAAACAGTTCATTGTTCGTAGTTAGGAAATTTAACACATTATGCCCCAAATGCACTACATTGAAATTGGCCAATTTTAGCAGGATTACATTTTCTGAAAGAGTCACTTCATTGTGATAGATCTTAAAATTTTCATAGTTTCCATTAACGGACAAATCTGTCCCCGGATAAAATTTGCTTCCTAATTCTGCCTGTTTTTCGATGTGCTCGATCACTCTTTTCAGGTCGTCTAAAATATCAATAATGTCTTGCTTACTTTCAAATAGACCGATCTCATGAAAAAAAAGGATCTGTCGCAAAGTAGAATTAAGTGTTTCCTCGCTCCAGATTTCAATGGTCGGCACATTCAAATAGGATTTCAGCATTTTAAATGACTTGTCCAGATCAGTTTGAGAAATCAAATCCATACTGAATTTTTCTCCATTATTTCCTGGAAAATTAAATACGTTTCTTCTCCAGAAAAAAAACTTAAAAGCAGCCAGATTTGGATACATGAAATAGTAAAACAAAGGCAAGTCAAGCGCTGCATAAATGATTTCCTTTAGCCCGAATTTTTCAAGCGATTTGATTTCATCGGTGATTGAACAACAATAAGTTTCAAAACTGAAGTGATCATGACTAATTGAACGATAGGTGAAATGAACGCTATCAAACGTTTTTGAAAGTACCGCTTCTGTTGAAATTGCGTATTTTGAAGAAAGAACATCAAACTCTTGTAGAGAAAGATCTGATTCTCCCCTTATTCGCCTGTAGGCACTATCAATACTGATATTCAGCTCATCAGCCACAACATTGGCCATAGACAGGTTGGATGGCAGCTTGGACTTCAACTCCGTGAAGAACTTTTTTTGAACGTTAATTCCTTCCTCCATGAATGTTGGAATTTAATCGTAATGGTCAAAAATAGTAGATGATTCTAGGCTATACTAATCTAAAAAATAAAAACATAAAAACCACATAAAGTGCTGTATTTAAATAGATTGGTGTATTATTTTGTACAATACCAAAAATAGGAAGAGGCGATTTATAAATTCCATTGGAATTTGGCACTTTTTTAAAGATGTTATGTTTTGTGTTGTAAGGTATTTAAGGTTTCATTTTTATAATTGCGCCCTATTGGGATTTCTTTGCCCGCCACTTCCACTGAAATAGATGAAAAAGCCTCTATATTGGGGATATACACAATATAGGATTTGTGAATACGGATAAATAGATTTTCGGGTAATTGTTCAATGAGATTGCCAATCATTATTTTGGATATAATGGTTTTTTCTTTGCATACTATTTTTACATAGTCCTTAATGCTTTCTATGTAAAAAATGTTTTGGTATTTTATTTTAATATTTTTTTTATCTGATTTTACGTAAAAAAAATCTTCATTTTGCCTGGTTTGGGATATTCGTTCTACGGCAATTATTTCCCTGGGGATGCCTTCGAAATATTTGTTTATCGCCTGCATAAACCGCTCAAAAGATATAGGTTTTAACAAATAATCTACTACATCAAGATCGAAAGCCTGTATAGCGTATTCCCGGTAGGCTGTCGTGAATATTACTTTTGGAGGATTTTTTAGTGATTTCAAAAACTCAAGGCCTGTCATTTCTGGCATTTGAATATCCAAAAACATGAGATCAACGCGAGCACTTCTCAATTGATCGAAAGCTTGAATAGCATCTGTACAGGTTGCCACTAATTTGAGGCTTTCAAATTTATCAATGTGCATTTGAATAGCTTCAATAGCTAATGGTTCATCATCAACGATCATGCATCTGGTTTTCATAGAGATGAATTCAGTATAAGTTTTACAGAATATGATTTATCCAGGTTTTCAATATTTAGATTGTAATGGTTTGCATAAATCAGATTAAGACGCTTTTGCACATTGGTCAATCCAATGCCTCCTGATGTCTGTTTTTTTCTTATTGGTTCAGTTTCTGACTGACTGTTTTTAACGCTAAAGACAATTTTGTTGGCCGTCACTGTTAAATCAATATCAATCCAGGCATTGTTCCTGTGTTTGCCAACTCCATGTTTAAAACTATTTTCTACAAAGGGGAGTAAGAGCATCGGAGCAATTTGTTGTTCCCCAATTTTATCGTCTCTTTTAAAGTTCAACTTCAATCGATTTCCGAAACGGATTTGCTGTAGGTATAGGTAATTCTCAATGAGTTTTACCTCTTTTATCAATGGGACTTTGGCGGCATTGCTTTCATATAAGAGGTAGTCCAGCATGTCAGAGAGCTTAAGCACTACTTCGGGTGTCTGATCCGATTTTTTTAGCGATAATGTGTAAATGTTATTCAGGGTATTGAACAAGAAATGCGGATTGATTTGCGACCTGAGCATTTCCAGTTCCGCCTCCGTTTTTTCCTGTAGCAGTTGCAAATTGAGTGTTTGCTTTTCGTAAGAATACTTTAGCAGTTTAATCAAAACAGCTATCAAAATAACTGTGTACATCCCAACTACCAGAAAGTAAATATCCAAAATTGATTTATCCAAAGTCTCTATGCTTATCGATTTTGTGCCAAGTACAAGAAAGGGAAAAATGATAAGGGAAATAAGATAAAAGGAGATTACCAGTGCATAAAAAGCCAACAATGAAAAAAGCCAGACCCTGTTTGTTAGCAAGTATTTTGGAATGAGATAATAGTTAAAAACATACGTTGTCGTTATTGAAACCGGAAGTAGAAAAATGATAAACTTAAAGGTAAGCCAATAGTATCCATTTTGATGACCAAAAAAGGCAGTATAGTAAATCAGAACCACCATCCAGAATAAGATATGCCAAAATATCCTAAATCGGTTTTTTGAAAATATGAAAACAAATTGTTCCATTCTCGCAAGAATTACTAATTCAATTTATCACAATTCAGCCAAAATGTAATGCAAAAAAAAGGATTATAGACAAAATGCACGCCTGGGTAGAGAAACGGTTAAAAATTGACTCTAAAACGCGTTTTTAATTCAATTTTTAGATTGTATATGCTTGAATGTTAAGCACGTCTATAATAAAAGTATGGCATAATTTGCGTGAGTACATTTATAGTGTTTTTAAATGTTTAACACTAAATTCACTTATCATGAAAACTTTATTAGTTCAAATTCAAGGATCGATCTTGCAAAGCATGGGTCCATTTAAACTTCCCATGATATTGATTTCCATTTTGGTTTTGGTATTGATTGTAATGCTGATTATTGACACTTTTATTAATAAAGAAGTCAATGTTGAGAGGAGAAAAAGAGGAATGTCCGCTCTCCTGGTTTTAGGAAGTATGAATGCTGCAGTTGGTATGCTCGGCCAGATCATGGGAATATGGTTTGCCCTGGCTGCAATTATCGAGGCAGCAGATGTGAATCCCGAAATCATTATGGTGGGATTGCAATCTACCTTTGCAACAACATTTTATGGGTTTATTACCTTTTTTGTAGCGATTATTGCCTGGTTAATTCTGAATTATATTCCGGGATTTAAACCGAAAGCCTAATAGCTATTTAAATGTTTTGGCTGGGGGAATAATCCTTCAGCCTTTTTTTTACTTGTTAAATGGTTTTCACATTAATTTTCTTGTAGTATTTTCATGACTAATATTTAATTATCAGATGGCCAGGTAATTTTTACAGCTTTATTTATGCAGAATATCCATGAAAAGAAATACGATTAACTCAAAACCAGATCAGTGTCAAAACTGCAATCATCCTATTGGAAATGATATGGAGTTTTGTCCGAATTGTGGACAGAGAGCCCTTCCAGAAAATCTAACGCTTAGCTATTTTATTCATGAATTTTTAAATAACTACTTTTCATTTGATTCTAAGTTTTTCAAAACAATAATACCCCTTGTCACCAAACCAGCATTCCTCACACAGGAGTTTATTGATGGTCGACGAATTCGATATATCAATCCGATTCAACTTTTTGTGTTTATCTCATTCCTATATTTTTTGACTGATTCTTTTATGTTTTTAAAAGAAGTCAAAGAGAAAAAAGATTTGGTAGTAATGACAGAAAACGGCGTGCAGATTAGTTCTGATTCATTAAATATGGATATGTTGAATCAAGAGAAAATTACTTCCTTTAAAGATTCTACGGATGAAGGTAATGCCTCCTTTTCAGGCTTAAGCGATTTTGTTAAGAAATCTCAGGAATTCAACCAATTGGAGAAAGACGAACAAAATGAGCGCGTAAGTAAGATGATATCTTATTTTATTTTCTTGCTCATGCCGCTTTTTGCTTTATTTCTCAATTGGTTATTTAGCAAGCGTAATCAACGTTATCTCGAAAATCTTATTTTTTCCCTTCATTTCCATTCATTTTTCTTTTTAACAGGCACTTTTTTCATGCTGATTGATCGTCTGATACCAGATCAGTTTGACTCTCTTTTATTTGCGTTAATAATACTGATCTATTTATTGCTAGCGTTAAAAGCATTTTTTAATCATAATTGGTCTTCTACAGTTTTTCGATTTGTTGGACTATTGTTTATGTATGGATTTATGGTGCTTTTAAGTTATCTATTAAGTATCCTCATTTCGGTTTTACTGCTATGAAAAATTTGAAGCAAAATGGTGAATTGAAATAAAAAAAATATTTTTTGTAATAATAGTTAAGCTTCTCCGACTTACTTAGCAATTTTAAAAAGTAACGTTTTGAAAGACCAGTTTCTAAAGCTTTTGAAAGAACACCAGGGGATCGTTCATCATATTTGCGCTTTGTATGCTAATAATCTCGAAGACCGTAAAGATTTATTCCAGGAAATTTCTTTTCAACTGTGGAAATCATTTAGATCATTTCGAAACGAATCAAAATTTAGTACCTGGCTCTATCGTGTATCCCTGAATACCGCCATTACGCATATTCGAAAAAGAAGGAAGATAAGCTTTACTTCTTTAGAAGAAATGGATTATGTCCTCGTTGATTCTTCAAATCCTTCAGACGATGATATTCAAAATTTGTATCAATCCATTTCAAAATTGACGAAAGTAGATCGGGCAATTATTTTGCTATACCTGGAAGAAAAAAGTTATGAGGAAATAGGTGATATTTTGGGTATAACGATAAGCAATGTAGGCGTTCGAATAAACCGCATTAAGTCGAAACTGGAAAAATTATTGGGAAATAGCTAATTATTCAAGACATGGATCTGGAAGCATTGAAATCAAATTGGAAAAAGGGGAAGGAACTTATTGGTGAAAACTATAAACTAACTTATAAAGAGATGGAAGCTTTAATTAAAAACCAATCAAATGAAACGACCAAAAGATTGTCCAGAATATTTTTAATGGGAATTACGGTACAATCGCTAACCTTAATTTTACAAGTGATAAACCTGATTCAATATCGACAGTATACAGATATGATATGGATAATCGGTTGTACTATTATTCTTGTTGCTCTTGCATTGTCTTTTACCATCAACCGATTCAGAATTCTAAATTTAGAAGATTATGGAAAAATCGCCATTGCAGAATCCTTAAAAAGGAAGATCACATTTTATAAATACACCTATAACAAATGGCTTTTAAGCTATTCCTTTTCATTCGTATTTTTTATATGGTCCATAAACTTGCTTGCTGGAGATTTTACCTCCTTGAGTGCCTTTAATCCACGTTTATTGTTGGTATATACAGCATGTTTTCTGCTTATATTTTTTTCGTATCGCTATGCACACACCCGGTATTTAAGAGAATTTGAAATTTGCCTTAACGATCTGGGAGGAGATCAATTGACAGATTTAAAACAAGAGGGACTTAAATTCAGGAGATTTAAATTGGTATTGACCGCAGTTCTTTCGTTTCTTCTTTTGGCTGGAATTGTTCTATTTATTTTGAGATAAATACCGACCAGTTTCTTGTTGTCCTGGCGCGCGTATGAAATGCGTGCCTTATTATTTTATAATTTTTATCATCTATCATTTTATTGCAATCAGTTACCCCATTTTGTCATACACCGCACTTTTCGTCGTTTATTCGCACGCGTTGCAAACGCGCACGAGTGGGATATTTTCATTTCATTTTTCATTGATCAAAATATATTTTTTTGCAGCAAAATATCCGAAATACCTTAACTTTACACCCGCTTTAAATGGAAAGAACAAAATCAATTTTCATTGAGATATGCCAAACAACGACAACAAGGATTTGCCTGATTTAGACAATAGAATAGATACGCTTTCAAAAAAAGATTTTCAGGACCTCGGTAAAATTTTACTAAATATAGGAACCCTTTTAATGAGTTCCGGAGCCAACAGCCGAAGGATCAGAACTACCATAGAACGTATTTCTAATGCTTTTGGTGTTAGTACTGATCTGCTCATTACCCATAGGGCACTGATGCTTACGATCAACGATACGATTGATGAGCAGCATCACAGCAGCTTAAAAAGAACATCTCCGCATGGGGTA
>JAHEMV010000610.1 GCA_024643455.1 Cytophagales bacterium | reverse complement strand
ACCATTCAGCGCATTGAATCGGGTGATGTCAGGCCTAGAATTTCTACACTTAAGTTATTGTCAGAATCGCTGGGATGTGAATCGTCCTCATTAAATGGATTAACTTCAACCGACCAAAATCCAGCTTATCGCAAGACTATACTGCTACCGGTAGTGATGGGAATTGTTTATCTTATCAACTGGATTTTTTACATGCCAATTTTACCCGTTCAAGGACAAATCTTTCAATATATCTCACCGTTAATTTTAGCCGTGATACACATGGTTTCTGCCATATTTTTTTACTATGGTTTTTATTTGACGGGAAGTTTTCATCAAAACAAATTACTTCAATTTGCTGCTGTAATAATCATGATTCTTGTCCCACTATTCGTTATAAGTGATTTTGTGGCTTTAGCCTCATCTTTAAATTTTATCCCCCAGCTAAAGCAACTATTGGTCATCGTACTCGGTTGCAATAGTGTTCTTTTTGGAGCCGGCCTTTTGAAAATGCAAGGTGAACTGAAAAACACTGGATTGCCGGATTGTTCCAACTTTTATTAAGCCCATTGATCATCCTTGAAATCCCGATGGTTCAGCTGATTGGATTATGGCTTACTATTCCTTATTCCATCATGCTCATTTTCATTCTTTTATTTGAATATAAATATCTGCCGAATTGAATATAAAAACTTTGAAAACATCACCTTAAAATAAACGAATACCAAGAAATGTGATTCTATTAATATTAGATCGTTGGACTTGAAAAAACCCAGAGATATACTAATTTTGGTTAGATCTTCACTAACCATTTTTATTATGATCAATTTTACTCGTATATCTGGCACATTGCTCACTATTTCTGCATTCCTGATTATTTTTTCACATTGCACCCCAAAACAAACCGAGGATGACAGCGATTATATAACCCTCTCAAAAGAAGTGCTTAAAGATAAAATCAAAGGCGCCTGGGCAGCGCAAACAATCGGCGTGACCTACGGCGGCCCAACAGAATTTCGATACGGAAAACGGATCATTCCGGATAGTGTAGAAATATTCTGGTCAGACACTGCAATGTATCATTGGATGACCCGCATCCCCGGACTGTATGACGATATTTATATGGACCTGACTTTTGTTGAAGTCATGGAAAAAGAGGGTATTGACGCTCCGGCTGCCTCGCATGCAGCTGCTTATGCCAACGCAAAATACTGGTTGTGGCATGCCAATCAGCAGGGAAGATACAACATCCTTCACGGCATGACTCCACCTGCCTCGGGTCACTGGCTCAATAATCCTCATGCTGATGATATCGACTTTCAGATCGAAGCTGACTTTGCAGGAATCATGAATCCAGGCATGCCCAACAGCGCTCTGGCTGTTTGTGACCATATCGGCCATATCATGAATTCCGGGGATGGATATTATGGAGGAGTGCTGATGGCAACGATGTATAGTTATGCTTTTATTTCAGATGATATTCCATACATCATTAACCAGGCATTAGGCCATATTCCAACTCAAAGCACTTTTTACCAATGCATTGCTGATGTAGTAAAATGGCATCAGGAATACCCCGATGATTGGAAAAAGAACTGGAATCTGATCGAGGAGAAATGGGGAAATGATATCGGTTGTCCCGATGGCGCAAATCGCGATTTTAATATTGATGCCAAAATCAATGCAGCTTATGTTGTGCTTGGACTATTGTATGGCAATGGAGATATGAGTAAAACCATGGAAATCTCAACACGTGCAGGACAGGACTCCGATTGCAATCCAGCCTCCTCAGGAGCAATTATTGGAACAATCTTAGGGTACAAAAATATTCCTGAATATTGGAGCAAAGGACTTGCTCAGGTAGAAGATATGGATTTCCAATTTACCACTACCTCGCTCAATGACGTGTATGATATCAGTTATCGTCAAGCACTGGAAATGATCACCAAAAATGGCGGAGAAATCGGTGAGGATGAAGTACGCATTAAAAAACAACAAACGACTATCGCTCCACTTGAGCAAAACTTTGTGGGTTATGCCCTTGCAGAACCTATTGGCATAAACAAACGAATTGGAGCAAAGGATTCGCAGGAATTGTCGATAGATTTTGAAGGAATCGGTGTTGCTCTAAAGGGAAGGGTAGGAAACATGGATTATAAAGATAATTATGCACTTATCTCCGATGAGGAAACACTTAACGGATATAAACTCAATGTGGAATTTTACCTGGACGACTCTCTTTCAAAAACCATGGAATTGCCTCTTTATTTTATTGAGCGCGCTCATGAGCTTTACTATCAATATGAATTGCCTGAAGGAAAACACACCCTAAAACTGAAAGTTATCAATCCGAATGATAAAGTATTTTTGGATGTGGGAGATATGGTAGTATATGTGAAAGAATAGGTTTGCTTACATGCCTGACTCCGTTCCCGCATTTACATGTTATTGTTAGCAACTTTTATAGAAAAAGAGCCATTTTTCCTTGACATACAAATGGTGTCTTTAGTATGGGCTATTTTGGTTAACGTTCATCGCGGACAGGCCCCTGAATAAATCCGGGGAAAAGGTCTTTTATTTTGATCATCTAAAAAAATCTAACCGCTTTTTATGGAATGGCTGCAGGTTTTGCATCCTAAAGATAAAAAGCTATGAAAACCAGCATACTCATTATCTTATTGATTGCAAACCAGGCTTTTGCACAAATCACGAGGGAGACCGAATTAAAAACTAGCATCAGTGATGTCACCGTGTTCCTGAGCGGGGCACAGATCACCCGGCATGGTGATATTAAAATAGAACCGGGTCAGTCAAAAATTATTGTCAAATCATTGTCTCCGTTTCTGGATGCAAAAAGCATTCAGGTCAAAGGCAAGGGTGCTTTTACCATACTTTCTGTTAATCGAAAATTCAATTATCTCAAAGAATTGGAATTGGGATCCAAAACTGATAGTATCACTACCTTGATCCGCCAATTAGATGGTCAGATTGCAAAAAAGAAATCGAGGCTTGAAGTG
>JAHEMV010000128.1 GCA_024643455.1 Cytophagales bacterium | reverse complement strand
GATATGGATACCTGGCTACTGATAAGTTTTACAAAGACTTCGAAGTGACGCTCGAATTCTATTTGCTTGCCAATGGAAATAGTGGCGTTTTCTTCCATTCCACTATTGAAGGAACAAAAATCACTGGGTGGCAAGCCGAGGTAGAACCTAAAGGAACAGAATCTGGAGGCATCTACGAATCCTATGGAAGAGGTTGGTTGATCAAGCCGGATAAATCAAAAGACAAAGCTCAGAAACAAGATGCCTGGAATAAAATGAAAGTTCGAGTAGTTGGTGATAAGGTGACCACCTGGATCAACGGGACAGAAATGGTGACCCTAACGGATGAAAAAATTGGTCAGGCTAACGGATCCATTGCTTTGCAAATTCACGATGGCGGAGGAATTAAAGTGAAGTGGAGAAAACTTGAAGTTAAGGAATTGTAAAAATTGTATGGAAAAAGAGGTACTCAAAAATAAGGGTACCTTTTTTTACTGCTAAGCCATAGTCCATTCAATAGTGAAAATCGCAAGAATTCCTTATTTATACTTTAGCTTATTGATAAAAAAGACTTTGCGACTCAGCCGTACACCCTCGTCTTTTTCGTTTTTAATTTTCTGGACTCCGTAGACAAAAAGATTCCCGCCATACCATTTTTCCAACCCACCGTATTCACTTTCATTATTGTTCACAATATCATCTTCGAAGGAAAGCTCTAATTCATTGAAGGTCTTTCCCTCTACCACATCATTGCCTTGTATCACCTTACTGCGAATCTCATTTTCATACATATATACCAGTGCCATTTCATCTTCAGAACCAGAAATATGGACGTACTGATCCATATCGTAGCTAATCACATCGTTGATCTCGAAACTGTTGTCCCATAGCAACCTTCCTCTTCGATCAAATCCAAAAACAACAGCATGCGTATATTTATATCCTTCGAAATAGGCGTTGTTTCCATAATAGGACGAGCTATAAAAAGAATGGTAAGAACCATGTTCATATTTCGGATAAAATGCCTCCCCGACCATGATAAACTTTCCATCCTGTTTTACTACCTCATGAACCAATAGTCGATAGTTAAATTTGTTTTTCTTCCCTTTTACCTTTCTCCGGGAAATGCGCTCTTCTATTTTTCTCTGACGTTTAGCTTTCATGTAGCTAAAAAAATTCTTTAAATCCGCATAATTATAGTAGTTGATGATTTGCTCTCCATCTTGCTCAACCCGGGCAATAAAAATACCCCTGGATATATCCGACCTTTTTCTTGAGTAGGTGCCGACAATGATGTCTGTATTTCGGTCCAAAGGCATTGTTCTGCCAAAAAGAAGACTTCGCTCTTCGGAAGGCTGCAAATTGATGTTTTTTAACATTTCACCATATTGGTCAAATGATTTCAACGATAGTGATCTACCACCGTCATTGGTTCTGAAATTGGTGAGTACGTTAAAAACCATAAATTCGTCATTGATCTCCAGGTGTTGTATCTGTGTGCGATCGGCATAAAAGCCAGGTAGTACTTTTGGTGCAGATTTACCAAATTCATAACAAACTATAGTTGGCAAATTGTTCGAATAACCTCCGAAAATCAAGGTATTCCCAAGTACTTCAAACTCACTAAGCTCCATTGCATATTCACGTTCGATCAAAAAAGTTTCACTCGCCTTAGTGTTCAGATTGATACGAAATACAAATAAATCTGCCTTAAGACTTTCTGTATTTCGCTGAAAAAGGAGGTAGAAGTAATCACCAAAATATTCCCATCCCCTAAGGACATAACGCACATTGATAAAATAATAATTTTCCCATACTTTATTTAAAGCAGTATCAACCAGTATCACCTGGTATTTATATTCCATTCTGGTTTCTCGGTTTCTAACTTCGCGATACATGACAATTCCTTTTTCACCAGCAGGAATTACACTAAAATCTTCATCCTCATCTTCCATAGGGATTTCAATTCTACCGGGTTGTTGTAGTTGAGCAAACGATTCAAAAATCGAAAGAGTAAAGAAAATGAAGATGAAAACCAGATTTTTTTTCATAGAATAAATACACTTATTATTGACTCTTTGAAATGATTAGTTGATAATGATTTTTTGAAACAGGCATCACCGATAGTCTCGAATTTTTTATTAGAGGCAAGCCTTCAAGCTTTTCCTCTACTTTGATTTCGGCCAGCGTAACGGGTTTGTTCAGTTTTTTCACCGGCACCAAATCAACAACAACCCATCGTTCGTCATCAATCGTCGGATCGGGATACCATTCCTTTACGACTTTCGCTATCCCTATTACTTGTTTTTCAACTCCACTATGATAAAACAATACTTCGTCCCCAACTTTCATGAGTTTCAGGTTATTCCTGGCCTGGTAATTTCGCACTCCATCCCAATGGTCCTGGCCCAATTTCACAAACGTATCCCATGAATATGCTTCTGGCTCTGACTTAACTAACCAATAGTCCATTTCTTATTCGTTTTTCTATTTTAGATTTGTGTTAATTTATAAATAGGGCTTCTTATATATTTGAAATTTATAAATTGTTTATTGCTTAACAAAAAAAGAAACCTTTTGTCTGTCACATTTACCAAAACATTTGTTTTATGACCAATAAAGAAATTGCCAAATTACTCAAGCTGACAGCCGCATTACTCGAACTTCATGAAGAGAATCAATTTAAAATCAGAACATATACTAATGCTATTTTCAATATTGAAAAACAGGAAATCGCGCTATCCGAAAAAACCCAGGCCGAATTGGAGGCGTTGGATGGAATTGGAAAAGGACTCGCCCAATCAATTATTGAAATAGAAAAAAATGGCAGTTTTTCCATACTTGATGAACTTCTATCCAAAACACCCAAAGGAGTGGTTGAGATGCTAAACCTGAAAGGAATCGGACCAAAAAAAATCAAGACAGTTTGGCAAGAACTTCAAATTGAAAACATGGATCAGTTGTATGAGGCATGCAAACAAGGAAAGTTGGCCAAATTGAAAGGGTTTGGAGAAAAAACACAGGAATCAATACTACAAAATCTTGATTACCTGATCAGCCAGCGTGGGAAAGTGCTATTTGCTGATGCCGAACTTTACGCTACAAATTTGATTTCCACTTTGCGCACAGTGCTTCCAGATCAAACTATCGTCCTTGTAGGTGACATGAGAAGAAAAATGGAAGTTGTCGATCAGGTGGATATTCTAGTGGATACTCAGGAGTCCGATTTGGTACTGAGATTATTAATTCAGGATAAATCCATATTGCTGGATAGGCGAGGTTCAGGGCCGTTTTCTCTTAAAGGAGTATTTGCAGATATCAACCTAAAATGGCAGATCCGGTTTGTAAAAGCTTCAGAATTCCATGGAAAAATGATGCTTTTTACAGGCTCCGAAAAGCATTTGGCAGGTATCGAAAAAAATGGAAAATCACTTAGCCAATACCTTTTTGAACATCAAATCGCAAATGAAACTGAAGTTTATGCACAATTTGATTTACCCTTTATTGAACCGGAGCTTCGGGAAGGTACTTTTGAAATGAATTATTCAATAGAAAATAAACCGCCAACTTTACTGGATGTAAACGACCTCAAAGGACCAATTCATAACCATTCCCAGTACAGTGATGGCCAAAATTCAATACGGCAACTTGCTCAATACTGCATTGACCATGGATATGAATACCTGGGCTTGTCGGACCACAGCAAATCAGCCTTTTATGCTAGCGGTTTACAGGAATTCCAAATTTTAAAACAACATGAAGAAATTGATGCCTTGAACAAAGAACTGGCTCCTTTCAAAATATTTAAAGGCATCGAATCTGATATTCTTAACGATGGTTCATTGGACTATTCAGCAGACGTATTGGCAAGCTTCGATTTTATTGTCGCCTCCATTCATTCTAACCTGAATATGGATAAAGAAAAAGCAACTCAACGATTGATAAAAGCCATCGAAAATCCATACACCACCTTTTTAGGTCATCCAACTGGGAGGTTGCTGCTTCGCAGGCAAGGGTATCCAATCGACCATCAGGCTGTGATTGATGCTTGTGCAAAACATAATGTGATCATGGAAATCAACGCAAATCCATGGAGGTTAGATGTAGATTGGCGATGGGTAAACTACGCATTGGAAAAAGGAGTTGTACTTAGCATCAATCCTGATGCACATGAACTGGATGGTTTTGAAGATATGAAATATGGAGTATTTGCAGGCCGAAAAGGCGGTCTCACTAAAGAAATGACTTTCAATACCTGGAGTCTGAACATGATTGAAGATTATTTTACAAAGCGAAAATTAAGTATTTGACGATGGAGAGAAAAATCAAAAAAGTATTGATAATCCGATTTTCATCAATCGGCGATATCGTTTGGACTTCACCAATCATTCGCTGTGTGAAGAATCAGCTCAACGGTGTGGAATTGCATTTTTGCACAAAACTTCAATATAAATCCATGCTTGAAGCCAATCCTTATATTGATAAGCTTCATTATCTGGAAGACAGTATTAGTGATTTGATAAAAGAATTGAAAAAAGAAAAATTTGATTTCGTGATCGATTTGCATCGAAATATCAGAACATCAATGATCAAAATGAGACTTGGAGTCAAATCCAAAACCTATGATAAATTGCGTATAATTCGATTTCTCTTTACTAATTTTCAAATCAATTTTATGCCAAATTGCCATGTTGTGGATCGCTATTTTGAGGCAGCTTCTCCACTTGGAATTACCAATGATGACAAGGGATTGGACTATTTTATTCCGGATAAAGATGAGGTAGAAATAAATTGGCTCCCGGAATCGCATCAAAAAGGTTATATCGCTTATGTAATCGGTGCAACTGGATGGACCAAAATCTTACCATTCAAGAAAATGGTAGAGCTCTGTGACCGGATCAATAAGCCAATTATACTTGTCGGGGGAAAAGAAGATTTTGAGGTGGGAGACAATTTAGAAAAATTTTTCAACGCGAAAGTTGAAAATAAAGAGATGGAGGAAGGATTGAAAAGATTGGATAAAAAAACGGTAATATTCAATGCCTGTGGCAAATTCAACCTAAGTCAGTCAGCTTCTCTGGTTAAAAATGCAGAAATTGTATTCGGTCACGACACGGGTCTCACACATATTGCTGCTGCATTCAAAAAGACGATTTTCAGCATTTGGGGAGGTACAGTACCCAATAACTTCTATCCTTACGGGACCCGTTTCTTCCTTCTGGAAAATACAAAATTAAATTGCCGTCCATGCTCCAAATCCGGCCGGGCCAGCTGTCCGAAAGGGCATTTCAAATGCATGAATGACTTAACCTTTGACTTCAATATTCCATGATCAAAGTGGAATATTTCCGTGTTTTTTCTTCGGTAGAGTATCTACTTTATTTTCAAGCATGATGAATGCCGCGATGCACTTTTCTCTGGTTTCATGAGGCATAATCACTTCATCAATAAAACCCCTTGCTGCTGCTACATAGGGATTGGCAAATTTTTCAACATATTCCTTTTCCCTCTTTGCCAACTCTTCTTCATGGTTTTCAGCTTTGGATATTTCCTTTTTAAAAATAATTTCGGCAGCACCTTTAGCCCCCATGACCGCAATTTCTGCTGTTGGCCACGCAAAATTCATGTCTGCACCAATATGCTTTGAGTTCATCACGTCATAGGCCCCACCGTAGGCTTTTCTTGTGATTACAGTAACTCTTGGAACAGTTGCTTCACAAAAGGCATATAATAGTTTGGCCCCATTTTTAATGATGCCATTCCATTCCTGATGCGTTCCTGGCAAAAAGCCTGGAACATCTTCAAATACCAGTAGCGGAATATTGAAGCAATCGCAAAACCTAACAAACCGGGCACCTTTCTGACTTGCTTCAATATCCAGCACTCCTGCCAAAACAGATGATTGGTTTGCGACAATTCCAATGCTTCTTCCATTTAATCTGGCAAAACCTACTACAATATTCTGTGCAAAATTCTTGTGGATTTCCATAAAACTATTAGAATCCATCACGCCCAGAATTACATCTCGAATGTCATAAGCTTCTTCCGAATTATCCGGTATCAATTCATCGAGTTTTAATCCATCAGGATTAGAGGTTGGTACTGTAAGAACAGGTGGAATATCCTCACAATTTTGAGGGAGATAGGATAAAAGGTGTTTTACATGTTCCAGGCAGACAATTTCATTTGGTTCGGCAAAATGGGCCACACCACTTTTACTGCTATGCGCCTGGGCTCCTCCCAGTGCTTCGGATGTAACCTCTTCATGGGTTACTGTTTTCACTACTTTTGGTCCTGTAACAAACATATAAGAGGTATGCTCAACCATAAAAATGAAATCCGTAATTGCCGGAGAATAAACAGCTCCACCGGCACAGGGCCCCATGATTACTGAAATTTGTGGAACAACTCCGGAAGCCATGGTATTTTTATAAAAAATATCAGCATATCCGCCAAGCGATTCCACTCCCTCCTGGATTCGCGCCCCTCCTGAATCATTGATGCCTACAATCGGGGCTCCATTTTTTAATGCCAAATCCATGATGGTGACAATTTTTTTAGCATGTGATTCTGACAATGATCCTCCAAACACTGTGAAATCCTGTGAAAAAACATAGGTGAGTCGGCCGTTAATGGTTCCATAGCCTGTCACCACACCATCACCTAAATACTTCTCTTTTTCGAGCCCAAACTCAGAAGAACGATGCGTAACAAATTTACCGATCTCCTGAAATGAACCCTTGTCCATAAGCAACTGAAGCCGCTCTCTGGCAGTCAATTTTCCTTTGTCATGCTGTTGCTGCATACGCAATGTACCACCACCTTTTATCGCCTCCTCATTTGCTTCTTCCAATCGTAGATACCTGCTTCGCCGAGTTTTATCAGTATTTTTATTTGAATCCATATTATCCATTTTTCATCATTTATTATGAATACAATATCATTATAAATCCGTTATAAAGGTTACCAGATTATTAAATGAATCATAAACTATTGAATATTTCACAGGAGTATTATTACATTTGCGGCAAAATACAACAGTATGACGGCACAAAAAATAGCAGTATTAGATTTAGGAACGAACACGTTCAACTTGCTATTGGTGACTATTACACCGAGTGCTTACTATATTTTTCAAAACGAAAAAATACCTGTAAAAATCGGTAAAGACGGAATAAACCAAGGATACATTACAGATGAAGCTCAGGAACGGGCGCTGGATGCGCTCAGAATTTACAAGGAAATAATAGATAAAGAAAAAATATCCCTGGTGTATGGATATGCAACCAGTGCATTCAGAGATGCAAGGAATGGTGAATCATTTAAAAATTTAATTCAGGAAAAAACAGGAATAATGATCAATATTATTTCTGGTGAAGTGGAGGCTGATTTTATATACAAAGGTGTAAAAACCGCTTTTGATATAGGAGGAAATCCATCCCTTATTATGGATATTGGTGGTGGCAGTGTTGAATTTATCATTTGTGACCGAGATCAGATTTTTTGGAAAAAGAGCTATAATATTGGTGCACAGCGTTTGCTTGATTGGTTTCATTTTACAGACCCCATTCCGGTAATTGAAATAGAAAAGCTGGATAATTTTTTTGAAAGGGAATTGGTTTCGTTAAAAGAACAAATTGCAATTTATAAACCAACCAATTTAATCGGTTCTTCTGGTACTTTTGATACGCTTAGTGAAATTTATCAACACAAGATAAATTGTTTCCTGAAAGGTGACGAGACCGAATTGCCGCTGACAATCAATGGATTTGAAAAGATTTATCAGGACATTATTTCAAAGAATAAAGTGGGTAGAATGAGTATTCCAGGCATGATAGAGATGCGTGTTGATATGATAGTTGTTGCAGCTTGCCTTGTGAAACACATTATAGGTATTGCCAATTTTGACCATATACGAGTTTCTTCACATTCGTTGAAAGAGGGAATGATATATGTGATTCAACAAGAAATGATCGAGCAAAATAATATCAGTGCTACTGGCAACTAATCCCTGAATATCGCGGCATATTTTTTTTATTTGAGTGACGCATTTTTTCCTGGTATAGAAGGCAATCCCCTTAAAAGTAAGAGTCATTCTTAATGCATTCATAGATTTCAAATGATATTTCCTATTTTTGCACCTCGATTAATCAGGAACATTTCATGTACACATATATTCAATTAAAAAGCTTCGCATACAATGTTTTCGTAAAAATGGGATGCCCCGCTGAACAGGCAGAAATCGCCTCAACGGCGCTCGTATCTGCTGACCTCCGAGGAGTGGATTCACACGGCGTTGCTAGACTTTCAGGATATGTTCGTTTGTGGGAAGCCAACAGGATAAACCCTGTACCAAATATCAAAATAATCCATGAAACGCCCAGTACAGCCGTAGTGGATGGCGATGCAGGATTGGGGCTGGTAGTTGGACCTACAGCGATGAAAATTGCTATGGATAAAGCACGTAATGTAGGTACAGGGTGGGTTTCTGTAAAAAACTCCAATCATTTTGGCATTGCAGGATTCCATTCTATGTTGGCGCTGAATGAAGATATGATTGGTATTAGCATGACCAATGCTAGCCCACTCGTTGCTCCCACTTGGTCAAAAGAGCGAATGTTAGGTACCAATCCGATTGCAGTAGCTATCCCAGCAGGTGAAGAACCTCCTTTTGTCGCTGATTTCGCTACAACCACTGCCGCTAATGGAAAATTAGAGATATTACAACGAAAAAATGAAAACACGCCTACCGGCTGGGTTCAGGATAAAGACGGCAATCCATCCATTGATGCTTTTGAAGTTAAAAATGGTGGATCACTTTTGCCGTTAGGAGGTGACAGAGAACATGGAAGTCATAAAGGTTATTGCCTTGGATCGATAGTAGATATTTTTTCGGCTGTACTTTCCGGGGCAAGTTATGGCCCTTGGGCTCCTCCATTCGTAAGCTTCCTCCCGGTTGCTGATGACATGCCTGGTGAAGGATTGGGTCATTTTTTTGGAGCCATGCGCGTCGATGCGTTCCAACCAAAAGATAATTTCAAAGCCAATATGGACAATTGGATCAAACGATTCAGAAGTGCTCAGTCAATTGAAGGTCAGGAGGCTGTGTTGGTACCTGGAGATCCTGAGCGAATTATAGAAAAGGAACGAATCAAAACAGGGTTTGAACTTTTAAAACCTGTAGAAAATGATTTGAAGATGTTGGCTGAGAAGTTTGAAATACAACTTTAAAAACCTGCAGTTATCCCTACTCTGACAACCCATGGACTATCGTATGGAGACCTAACGACATTATAACTATTAAAGCGGTCATAGGAAAAATTATACAGTACAGTTAGAAATACAAATGCTTTTCGTCCAACAGGTTGAGATATCCCTCCACCAGCCAGGACAGAACTAAAATCAGTTCTACCTTTGGAACCATCTGAATATAAAGCATCGTAGTTCAAATATTCATATTCAGCCTGTAAAAAAACAGGTCCAAAAAGCATATGACGCGCAAAAATACTGGCCCCGTAATCATTCCCACTGTATTTGTCTTTGGTGCCATTGGTATAATAATAATCAAAGGTTGTGTACTGATACATCAAACGAACACCAGTGGATAATTTTGGTGTAACCATATATCCAATAATAGGAGAAACACTGATGTAAGTGTAATTACCAAAACCGGCTCCAAATCCACCCCCTACATAAATTCGATCTAAAAAAGCAGGTCTGTTTCTGGTGGGAATGTCACTTTGTTCTTCCTGCGCTCTTAAATTAGTAATGGAAAAAACAATACTTATCGTTAATAGCAGTAACCGCGTTTTCATAAATATTAGGATTTTTTGTGAATCATTAAGCCTGTGCAGAAAAGAATCTTCTTATTCCTCAATAACAACGTACAAATCTTCCGTTTCTTTTTTCATGAGGTACTTTTCCCTGGCAAATTTTTCCAAGGCCTCCGCATCGGTTAGTAGTTGTTCTCTTTCCTGCTTTACTTCTTCAATTTTCTGGAGATAAAATTCTTTTTCTCGATTGAGGGTACTGAGTTGGTTGCTTAACCTATATTGTGTATAAAGGTCATTTGAATCTAGAAATAACATCCAGAACAGAAATAACATCCCGGATATGAAATAGAAACTTTTGGTAAATTTTGGCAGCTTTTTAAACATTGCAATAATATTGATGGCTAAATTACGCATTTCTTCAAAAATAACGCAATGCAAGGAGTCAAAAAAAGTTTCCTTGTTTAATCCACACCTTCAAACTAAACGATCAAGGCATTGGATTTTGCAATATTATCCAGCAAATCCATCCTTTTGTTTATAATGAATATCTGACAAATCCCGGAGTTTTTTGGCGCTAAATTCAGGAGTGACGTCTCTTTGTGGCTCAGCCAATAATTCATATCCAACCATAAATTTCTTTACTGTTGCCGATCGAAGCAAAGGTGGAAAAAATGAAAGGTGCAAATGCCAATATTCATGTTTCAACCCATCAGTCGGACTTTGGTGAATCCCGGCAGAATACGGAAAAGAAATTTCGAATAAATTGTCATACTTAATAGTCAGCTTTTTATAAATATCTGCTAAGGCATTCTTTTCCTCCTCAGTAAGTTGAAGGATGTTTTGTACATGCCTTTTACTTATGATCATGGTTTCAAAAGGCCATACCGCCCAAAAAGGAACTAGTGCAACAAAATGGTCATTTTCAGTGACTATACGGATATTTTCTTTTTGTTCGATAAGTAGATATTCAGCCAGCAGACTTTTCCCGTGTTTTTCAAAATAAACACGTTGATTCTCCGTTTTGCGCGCAGGTTCCTGAGGCACGATACTTTGTGACCAGATTTGTCCGTGTGGATGTGGATTGCTACATCCCATAATGGAACCCTTATTTTCAAAAATCTGAACGTAATTGATAAACTCTTTCTGGCCCAGTTCTTTATATTCAGCTATCCAAAGATCAACTACTTTCCGGATATCTTTTTGTTCCATCTCAGGAATCGTCAAATCGTGTCTTGGCGAAAAACAAATTACCTTACAGATGCCTTTTTGTGCCTCTGCTTTTAATATATCACCATTTTCATATCCGCCTACAGGCACATCTTCAAGAAGTGCTGAAAAATCATTCGTGAATGAATATGTTCCTTCATAAGAAGGATTAGTATCACCACTTGCTCGGGTATTCCCCGGGCATAAATAGCAGGTAGGGTCGAAATTTGGCCTTTTATCCTGT
>JAHEMV010000609.1 GCA_024643455.1 Cytophagales bacterium | reverse complement strand
TTACAAATGCTTCCTGTAATACATCTTCAGCAATTTCCTGGTTTCTTGTAATTCTGTAACAGACATTAAACATCGCTTTTGAGTACAATTTGTAGATTTCTGAATAGGCCTTTTGATCGCCTTTTATACAGCGGTCAATTAGTTTTGCATGCGTGTTATTGTATGAAATCTCCAATTTTTAAAACTCTGACTTAAAGACTAAGGAAAGAACCCAGGGTTGCATGTTGACAAAAAAATTATTAATTAAAAATAAAATAAAAAGCAGTGTCATATTAAACCACTTTATAAAATAACCCTCAAAATTGTCAAAATACTTCATTTAAGGCGTGGTTGTGTCATTATCAACAACAATCCATTTTGTATAAAGTCAACAGAAAAAACCAACCAAAACAAACGTTTCAAGCAGGCACATCAACATAGTCATGACCTGCTTGAAACCGTTTGATCAATTAACAATTCGAAATTATTCAAACTTATACTTTCCAGGAACAGGCACAGGGGCAACTGGCACTGAGCCAAATTCATACTTAGGTAAAGTAAAGTCCTGCTTTGCGTGCATTGCTGCTTCCCACGTGATTTCCTGCCCACTATAAGCTGCTTCGCGACCCATAATTGCTGTCAGCGTCGATTCAGCTGCCTGTTTGGCTTCATTAATGGGTGTCCCATTTCGAATGGCTTGAATCAACTCGTTGTGTTCTTCCTGGTATGGATTATTTCGCTCACCTCGAAAGCGCCACGATTTGCCATCCTTGTTTTTGTAACCAGTTTTAATGTAAGCAAAACTAGCTCGACCATTTGCTCCTATTATCTCGTCATCGATGAAATTTGCGCAACCATTGGTTTGACGATCAAGACAGAAAACCGTAGCATCATTGGGATATTCATACTGAACCGCAAAATGGTCAAAAACATTACCAAATAGCACCGGATCAGTGCGCACTTCGCGTCCTCCTATCCCAACTGCTTTTGTAGGTGTTGATTGCATTACCCAATTCATCAGATCAATAGAATGAATAAATTGTTCTACGATGATATCACCCGAAAGCCAGTTAAAATATTCCCAGTTGCGAAGTTGTTTTTCCATATCTGACCATCCTTCCTGAGGGGCGATATACCATAATTCACCAAGTAGCCAACGGGCTACACCTGAACGGATATCACCTATTTCACCATTGTGAATCCGTTGCACCAGCTCGCGCATGGCATTATCCCTCCTTCGCTGAGTCCCCGCACCTATTGTTAACCCTTTTTGTTTTGCTAATTCTCCAGATTCAATAACCGAACGAACACCGGCAGCATCAACAGCAACTGGCTTTTCTATAAAGGCGTTTTTACCGGCTTCCACTGCAGCACGTAAATGCTGTGGACGAAAATGAGGTGGTGTGGCCAAAATCACATAATTGATTTCAGGAATACTCAACACTTTTTTATATGCATCGAATCCAACAAAACAATTTTCCCGACTAACCTCCATGCCTACATTTTGCAACTGCTGCCTGCTTGCCATAAGTCGATCCTCAAAAGCATCCCCCATAGCTACAATCTGCACATTTTTTGCCCCGACCTTGGCCCCTTCTTTGGCATCTTCCGTATGATATCCTGAATCGGGATAAATGACATTTGTGGCTGCATTAACTGCATCAAGTGCAGCTCCTGTTCCCCTACCTCCACAACCAATGAGGCCTATCTTAATCGGATCATCCGGTGCTGCATGCGAAGTAATGATAAATGGAGCATTTATAACCAATGTCGTAGTCGCAATACTAAGCCCTGATTTTTTTATGAAATTCCTGCGGGTAACAGGATTCTGAATAAATTTTTTCATGGAATATGTAGTTTAGGTATACTTAAAAAAATAATTGCACTCATTTAAAGGAAGGATTAAGATACTATAATTAAAAATGAAAAGAAATGCCAATCAAAATCTACCTATGAAATTAGAGAACAATCTTTAAGCCCAAGACCATTTTAATATTACCTTATTCTTTGATGCTAAGATTGCTCAAAATGAAGTAAATCTTCCTATTTTTAAACTTGATAAAAAAAATTTTAAGACAAAACCTCTAATGATTTATGGTTTTTTTAGTGACCGGGGGATCTGGATTTTTAGGAAGTGCCATTGTCGAGGAATTGTTATTGGCTTGGAGTGAGCTTAGAATACAAGAAATAAGAGTTCTTGATATCCACAAGCCTGAAGTAGATTGGGTAAAGAATATCACATTTATACAAGGCGATATTCGCAATTTATCCTTGGTCAATGACGCCTGTAAGGGAGTTGATATCGTAATCCATTCAGCAGCAATTGTTGACTGGGGAACAAAAAGTGAGCAGGAAGTACTCAGTATCAACTTTGGAGGAACTGAAAATATTGTGCAGTCCTGTTTCGAAAACAAGGTTTCCTGCCTGATTTATACGAGTTCGCTTGATGCGGTTTTTGGTGGTAAATCAATGCAAAACATTGACGAATCCATTCCATATCCTGAAAAACCAGTCAATGCCTATTGCGACAGTAAATACCGGGCTGAATTGCTTGTGAAAAACGCTAATAGCAGCATGCTTAAAACGTGCATATTGCGCCCGGCTGATATTTATGGTGAGGGAGATCCGTATCACATAGGCTCACTTATCAATATGGCAAAAGATGGATTTTATGTCCGCCTGGGAAATGGAAAATCAGTTTGCCAGCACGTTTATGTCAGAAATATGGCGTATGCTCACCTACTTGCCGTCAAAGCACTTACTGGGCAAAAATCCAATATCGCAGGTAATATCTATTTTATCACAGACGGCCCTGGTAAAAATTTTTTTAAATTTTACGATCAGGTGATAGTCGGGGCAGGTTATAAAATCTGGCCGAGAAATCTTTGGCTACCTTATTGGCTGGCTTATTCCATTGGCTATATCGTTGAATTTACTGCTTGGTTAATTACACCAATCATAAAAATCAATCCAAAATTCAGTCGCTTCGCAGTCGTTTATACCTGTTCTGATTTTACATTTTC
>JAHEMV010000608.1 GCA_024643455.1 Cytophagales bacterium | reverse complement strand
AGTAAAGAACTGGAAGGTTTGGAGATTAAAATCAACTCACTTGGACTTATTCAATCAACCTATGATATTGATAAGATCAATGAATTTTTAGATTCCCATGTAGATGATCGTAAATTAAAGGATCATGATCAGTTGGAT
Organism: Cytophagales bacterium; assembly: GCA_024643455.1. Taxonomy (GTDB): domain Bacteria; phylum Bacteroidota; class Bacteroidia; order Cytophagales; family Cyclobacteriaceae; genus JAAUQL01. The sequence goes on along the minus strand of JAHEMV010000608.1, from coordinate 2,868 downwards.
GAGAATGAGTAAATTTCGAAAATCAGACAATTGTTGAAGTGGTGAAATCCAATTTTTTTAATTGACACATGCAGTTTCCTTTTGCTTTAAAATTTTTTCATTACTGAAAAACCTACACCGAGTTTTCCCCAACTGTTCCATGGTCGTAGGGTTGGCTGCACATTGAAAATCCAGTCATTCACTTTATAATTTACCCCAACTCCAAGATCAAAGTATAAGCTATAACCCATTGTTCCTTTCCATGGAGCATCTGCCTGACTTCCATCTAAATGTGTGATTTCCATGTTTGTGTGAAGCTGGATTACAGAGGTAGTAGCAACTGAAACATAAGGCTGAAATTTTCGATTCTTTAGAATATTGTATCGCCAGCTTAGTGGGATTTCCAGTGAATGTATTTCACTCCTGGTTCCTGCAACATTTTCGTAGGTTATACTTGGAAAACTTATCCCTGTTCCACCTGGCTTATAGTTTGATTCCATGAATTGATAAGCATACTGCAGGCCATAAGAAAATGAAAAGCGCCGGTTTTCCATGAGTAGCCCCTGGTATCCGGCAGTATATCCAAAAGTATAGTCGAAGGTTTGTAAATTGTTTCCAAGGCCATTCCAAAAAGGCGTACCATCACCTTGGATAGTCCAGGTTGGCGAAAAGTACAAACCTCCATAATGTTGCGCAGATAATGAAGAAACTGAAATGAAGATTGCGAGAAAAAGTAGCAGCGTTTTCATGATAAAAATTGTTTGGTTGATGTTTACTCTACTAATGTAAAAACCACCCCATACACCTCAAAAAATATTCTGTTAAAGAATGTTAATGAACGTTAAAGGATGTTAAATCCATTTTTGAGTCTAGACCTGACAGTTTTTAACATAGAAAAAGCTGGATCTCTCCAGCCTTTTCCCAAAAACATCCAACCCACATACACTACCTTGAAGCCAGGAATCGCGACGATTCTACCAGGCGGATAAATTCACTTCGATATCCTTCCTCATCGTTACCTTTTGCACTGCGAGCCAGTTTCAGCACAGACTGTACATCAGCAGCCTGGACAAATTTTGATTCGCGTAGCAGCATTCCAAATTCTGCAACAGCAGCTGACCAGAGAAAGTTTTCAGATGTATTTTCCCAATCTTTGTTTTTATCGATTACCGGTGTAGTAATTAATTTACTTACGTTCCCATCCGGCGCTTTGTATCTCAATTTCAACGTCATCAATTCCCTTGTATCATACGAAATCTTTTCAATTTCACTTTGCTGATATTTTAGTGGATCAATGCTTTTGACAAACTCACTCTTCGCTCCAACAGGAATGATTTCATACAAAGCGGTCACCGTATGGCCACTACCCAGTTCGCCTGCATCTTTTTTATCATCATTGAAATCTTCATTTTTCAATCTGCGGTTTTCATAACCAATCAAGCGATAGGCCTGCACTTTTGCCGGGTTAAATTCGATCTGAAGCTTCACATCTTTGGCAATCGTAAATAGTGTACCGCCAAACTCGTTGACAAATACTTTTCGGGCTTCCTGAAGGTTGTCGATATAGGCATAATTTCCATTGCCCTTGTCTGCCAGGATTTCCATTTTGTCATCTTTATAATTACCCATTCCGAAACCAACAACCGTAAGAAATACACCCTGATCACGTTTTGTTTCGATCAATCGCTCCATTTCAGCATTGCTCGATGCGCCTACGTTGAAATCGCCATCTGTTGCCAGAATGATACGGTTATTCCCTTCTTTTTTAAAATTTTCTAATGCCACTTCATAAGCCAGTTTTATTCCGGCGCCACCAGCTGTTGATCCACCAGCTTCCAATTTGTCCAGGGCTTGGATTATTTTGTCTTTTTGGCTTCCCGGAGTCGAAGGCAATACCAATCCGGCAGCACCGGCATACACTGCAATGGCTACGCGGTCTTCATCCCGCATTTTTTCAACCAACATTTTAAACGCAGACTTCAGCAAAGGCAATTTATTCACATCCTGCATGGAGCCGGATACGTCAATTAAGAATACCAGGTTTGAAGGAGGCAAATTGTCTGTTGGAATCTTCTTCCCCTGGAGACCGATATGAACCAATTTATGCTCCGGATTCCATGGACAGGAAGCAATTTCTGTATTGACTGAAAATGGTTCTTCTCCTTTGGGTTGTGGATAATCGTAATTGAAATAATTAATCATCTCTTCAATGCGTACGGCGTCAATTGGAGGCTTTTGACCATTATTCAGGAATCTTCGGAGATTGGCATACGAAGCCACATCTACATCGATAGAGAATGTTGACAATGGATTTTTTGTAGATTGCAGGAACTCATTTTCTTGAATAGTGGTGTATCCTTCCGTATTAAACTCCGGAACAACATAATCCAGATCCATGGCGATTTCCATTTCCTCATACACCACTGGTGCATACATCCTGTCTGCCTCAGCTTTCATCGTTCTACCCGGTCTTCCACTACGTACAGTTGAAACCGAACCAGTAATGTTTCTCTTCTCCTGGGCAGCATATCCCGTGACTACAATTTCCTGTAGAGAGGTATTGTCAACCTGAAGCGTAACATCGATTGTTTTTTTGGCACCGACTCGAATTTCTTCCGTGACAAAGCCAACAAAAGAAAAGACCAATACAGATGCTTCTCCTTTAACAGAAATTTCATATTTACCATTGATGTTGCTAATCGCCCCCCGACTCGTTCCTTTTTCTATAATATTTACTCCAGCAATCGGAAGCCCGTCATCAGCACCCAGTATGGTGCCGGAAATTTTAATCTCCTGTACATCGGCAAATCTGCTTGCCGACAGGATCAGGATGCTTAGAAATAATGCAATCTTTTTCATGAGTATAAATTTTAGTTTGAAGTTTTTTTT
>JAHEMV010000607.1 GCA_024643455.1 Cytophagales bacterium | reverse complement strand
CGGAGCTTTTAGACTTGCCAATAGCACTCTGAAAATGGTTGGCAAGAAAAATATCCCACTTGCTATGAGTATTGTTGGCTACATCGTTAGCATTCCAGTTTTTTGCGATTCAGCATTTATTGTTTTATCACCCTTGGCTAAAGCCCTGGCAAAACAAATTAAAATTTCACTCGCTGTAACTGCAATAGCCTTGAGTCTTGGCTTGTATGTAACGCACTCCCTGATACCACCTACTCCCGGTCCGGTTGCTGCTGCTGGTATCCTGGAAGCAGATCTGGGCATGGTCATCCTTTTAGGGCTACCGGTAAGTTTGGTCGGTATGGTTGCCGGATGGTTTTTCTCTATAAAAGTTGCCCCTAACTTTAGTATCACGGATACCAGAACAAAGGATGAGAAACCAACGCAACCGGATGCTGATACAAGTCCATCATTAATCAAATCACTTTTACCTATATTCGCTCCTATCCTTTTGATTATATTAAGATCAATCAATGAACTTCCTTTTCATCCCTTCGGAGATGGGAAATTGGCTATATTCATAAGCTTTATAGGTCAACCAACTGTTGCGCTTTTGCTTGGAGTTTTTCTTGCTTTTCTACTTCCTAAGAAGCTCACTAAGGAAATGCTATCGACTACGGGATGGTTGGGACAAGGGATTATTGCTGCTGCCACAATCATTATCGTCACGGGTTGTGGTGGAGCATTTGGGAAAGTATTACAGGAGTCAGGCATAGCAGAAGTGATAAAAAATAATTTATCCGGCGCAAAAAGCCTGGGGATATTTCTGCCTGTTATTATTGCAGCTGCACTGAAAATCGCTCAGGGATCTGGCACTGTGTCCATTATCACATCCGCAAGCCTGATGGCTCCTTTGGTCGTATCCTTGGGGTTGGATTCATCACTTGCCAGAGCGTTGGTTGTTGTTGCCATAGGTTCAGGTGCCATGATTGCCAGCCATGCCAATGACAGCTATTTCTGGGTAGTTACTCAAATGTCAAACATGAGTGTAAATCATGGATATAAGTTGCAAACCATAGGCACTTTAATTGTTGGCATTATTTGCTCCTTGATTGTGTGGCTGCTAAGCTTTTGGGTTCTTTGAAAAGTATCAATATGAAAAAATCGTTTTAATTGACCGGAGGATGGAAAAATATATATTAGCTAAAATACGAAATCATTTCGCAGACAATTCCCTAAACGATATTACGGGGACTTTGACAAATGAACTGAAAGGTTTGTCTGGTATAATCAAAAGTGGATCATCCATTGCCATCGCTGTGGGAAGCAGGGGAATTGATAACCTGCCGAAAGTAGTCAAAGCAGTAGTCGATTTTATAAAGCAGGAAGGTGGAAATCCATTTATTGTTCCGGCAATGGGAAGTCATGGTGGCGCTACAGATGAAGGTCAGGCTGAAGTACTTAGCGGGTATGGGATATCTGAACTTTCAATGGGTGTTCCTGTACGGTCATCCATGGAAGTAATCGAGCTCCCTAATGGTGGATTGCATCATAAAATTTATATGGATAAAAATGCCTATGAATCCGATGGAGTTATCCTTATCAATAAAATAAAACCACACACCGATTTTCATTCCACCTATGAAAGTGGATTGGTCAAAATGTCGGTTATTGGTTTAGGAAAAGAACATGGAGCAGAAGCGATCCATCATTTCGGCGTTCATGGGCTGACCGAACTCATCCCAGTTTCTGCGAAACAAATTTTATCGACAAATAAAATTCTGGCTGGCATTGCGCTTATAGAAAATGCTTTCGATAAAACCATGATGATCAAAGCCATCAAAGCTGAGCGCATTATGAGCGAAGAACCAAAACTGCTTGATATTGCCCGTGCCAACCGACCAGCTTTTCCTGTCGATCAGTTTGATGTACTGATCATTGATCGAATGGGTAAAAATATTAGTGGCGTTGGCATTGATACAAACATCATCGGAAGGACAAAAATATTTGGCCAGGCAGAACCTGGCTTTCCAAAAATTAAATCTATCGTAGTCAGCGACCTGACAGATGAATCCCATGGTAATGCGACTGGCGTTGGTTTAGCGGATATTATCACAAGGAAATTGTATGAAAAAATTGATTTTGAGATCACTTATAAGAATATATCCACCAGTAGTTTTTTAGAAAGAGGTAAGGTTCCGTTTATTGCGGAAAATGATTTTGAAGCCATGCTATTGGCCCTTCGAAATTGTGGAAGTCCTTTACTTGGGAAAGAGCGCATAATTCGAATTAAAGATACACTCAACCTTAATGAAATGTATGTGTCTGAACCCATACTAAATGAACTTGAAAACAACGCTCAAATAGAACCCATCAAAATAAATGTAGCCATGTTTGATCAGCACAAAACCTGGAATCCATTTTGAACCGTTTAAACAGAATCCCATTTGACTGAACTTATTATCATAGCAGACGATCTGACCGGAGCACTCGAAGCTGGCGTCCACCTGACCGCCCAAGGGATTTCAACAAAGGTGATTATAGATCCGAATACAGATGTTTCTGATCTGATTGAGAATAAGGATGCTACGGTGTTGGTTTTTAATACTGAAAGCCGGCATATACAAGCCAATACGGCTGCTGATAGAGTTGCGAATGTCATTAAAAAAGCAAAAATGGCAGAGATAATGCAGTTCTTCAAAAAGACAGATTCCACCATGAGAGGAAATATCGGTGCAGAACTGGAAGCCTTTATGCAGGAAACAAAAAAACAACTTTTGCCATTCATCCCGGCACATCCAAAACTCAGGCGCTTTACCAGGAATGGTTTTCATTTTATCGGTCATCAAATGCTACACGAAACTGAATTTGGCAAAGATCCATTGGAACCAATTTTTACGAGTTATTTGCCGGATTTGATTAATGTGCAAACCAGTGCAACAGTCCATTCAATCGATCTTAACACTACGAATCAATTACCTGAAAATGATGGAATTGTTGTTTTCGACTGTGATTCTCTATTGGAACTGAAAAATATAGGTGACTTTTTGACT
>JAHEMV010000606.1 GCA_024643455.1 Cytophagales bacterium | reverse complement strand
GACCGGTAATGGCTGACATCGCCTGTAAACTCAGTGACAGGGTGATATTCACATCAGATAATCCAAGAGACGAAGAACCTGAAGTAATTATTGAAGAAATGAAACGAGGTGTCAGACCATCGGATTTCAGAAAAACCCTGACTATTGTTGATCGAAAGGAGGCAATAAAGACTGCCCTGGCTTTATCAAAAAATGAAGATATCATCCTAATAGCAGGAAAAGGCCATGAAGATTATCAGGAAATAAAAGGAGTGAAAAATCATTTCAGTGATAAAGAAATATTGCTGGAATTGGAATCACTCATGTCGAACGAAAAAGGAGATCAGGAATAATGTTTTATTACTTATTCACATACCTAAAAGAAGAATTTGACCTGATGGGGGCCGGTGTATTTCAATATATCTCCTTCAGAGCAGGCATGGCGGCATTATTTTCATTGATCATCACCATCACGTTTGGCAAATCACTTATTCGCTTTTTGCAGAAAAAGCAGGTGGGTGAAAGTATTCGCGATTTGGGATTACATGGACAGATGGAAAAAAAAGGCACCCCAACCATGGGTGGGATTATCATCATTTTGGCTATTATTCTTCCGACACTATTTTTCTCAAAAATTGGCAATATCTATGTGATCCTAATTCTGGTGGCTACACTATGGATGGGTTTAATTGGATTTTTAGATGATTATATCAAAGTATTCAAAAAAAATAAAAAAGGACTACGTGGAATTTTTAAAATAATAGGTCAGATCGGGTTGGGACTCATTGTTGGGCTTACCCTTTATTATAATAGCGAAGTATTAGTAAGAGAATTTGAACCAGGTCAGGTGATGAATAGCGGTGTCCAGATGAACGAGCTCAAATATGAAGACGTGAAATCCACAAAAACAACTATTCCTTTCACGAAAAAAAATGAAATGGATTATAGTGTATTCACATTTGGCCTAGGAGACTGGTTGACTATGCCAATTTATGTCGGTGTTGTCATATTTATCATCATGTTTGTTTCCAATGGTGCGAACATTACAGATGGTATCGACGGACTTGCCGCCGGAACCTCAGCCATAATTGGACTGACTCTAGCCCTTCTTGCCTACGTATCAGGTAATGTAATTTTCTCCAATTACCTCGATATTATGTATATCCCAGGATCTGGTGAACTGGTGATTTTCTGCTCAGCATTTGTTGGTGCATGCATCGGTTTCCTTTGGTACAACGCCTATCCAGCTCAAGTTTTCATGGGTGATACCGGTAGTTTATCAATGGGAGCAATCATCGCAGTATTGGCATTAACTATTAGAAAAGAATTATTGATCCCTGTATTGTGTGGTATTTTTCTTATTGAAAACCTATCCGTGATTATGCAGGTCTCCTATTTTAAATACACAAGAAAAAAATATGGTGAAGGACGAAGAATATTTCTTATGTCGCCATTGCATCATCATTATCAGAAGAAAAACCTCCATGAGGCAAAGATAGTAACACGATTCTGGACAGTAGGTATTTTACTGGCCATCATCACATTAGCAACATTAAAACTTAGATAAAGGGCGGATAAATTTTATGAAAGAGCAGGTTGTCATATTAGGAGCAGGAGAAAGCGGCGTTGGTGCAGCCTTTTTGGCTAAAGCCAAAGGATTTGCCGTTTTTGTTTCGGACAACGGATTCATTCCTTCCAAATTCAAGAAGGTTTTAAAGGAGGAAGAAATCGATTTTGAAGAGGGACAACATACTACTGAAAAAATATTAACCGCATCAGAAATCGTAAAAAGTCCAGGTATACCTGATACGGCACCCATAATACTCAAAGCCAAAGAAAAAAACATATCCGTAGTTTCAGAAATAGAGTTTGCCATTCGGCATTCGAAAGCCAAATTTATAGGCATCACCGGAACAAATGGCAAAACAACGACTACACTCCTCACTTATCATTTACTGAAGGAAAACGGTTTTAATGTTGGTTTAACTGGAAATGTAGGACATAGTCTTGCAATGCAGGTGGCAAAGGATGATAAAGAATACTATGTTATAGAATTGAGCAGTTTCCAATTGGATGGAATGTTCAAATCAAAATTGAATGTAGCGATTCTGTTGAATGTTACCCCTGATCATCTGAATAGGTATGATAATGATTTTCAAAAATATCTTCATTCAAAATTTCGAATCATCCGAAATATGAGGAAGGAAGATGTTTTTATTTATAATCAAAGTGATCAAAACATAAAGGAACAGGTTGAACTACTAAAATCACACGTCTCCCTACTTCCCATTTCCATGGAAAAAATGAATAATTCAGACGCCTATCCTGTAGGTAAAGAACTCGTTTTCATGGAAGGAGAAACCATTAAAAAGATTACCAAATCCTATCTGCCTTTACTTGGGAAGCACAACATGATCAATACCATGGCAGCTGTATTGGTCGCCAGAAGCATAAGTCTGGATTGGGAAAATATAAAAAAGGCATTAAAAACATTTAAAAATGCTCCGCATAGACTAGAGTTTGTTGGCGATATCAACGGAATTAGTTTCTACAATGACTCCAAAGCTACTAATGTCGATGCTGTATGGTACGCCTTGGAAAGTTTTGAAAATCCATTAGTCCTGATTATGGGCGGTACCGATAAAGGAAATGACTATACACAAATTGATGAGCTTGTTGCTAAAAAAGTAAAATCGATTGTGGCACTTGGCATTGACAACACCAAAATTGAGTCCCACTTCAAGGGCTACTTAAAGGATATCACTTCTACGGATAGTGTTTTCAATGCAATAGAAATAGCGTATTCCAAAGCCAAATCAGGTGATGTTGTATTGCTGTCTCCTGCATGTGCAAGTTTTGATCTATTCAAAAACTATGAAGACCGCGGTGAGCGATTCAAGGAAGCCTTCACTGCATTGAAAAATAAAGTCGAGTCTAACCAAAAAACACTGTCATGATAAAGGAATGGGTAGATCGTAATTTGAAAGGAGACCCGGTAATCTGGGCAATCGTAATCGTACTTTCTATTTTGAG
>JAHEMV010000127.1:4508-11248 GCA_024643455.1 Cytophagales bacterium | reverse complement strand
CAAAATTGATTTGAATTTGAAGCAGGAGTTACTGTTACTTGCCCAAAAGAATTGAAGGAAAGAAAAAATATTGGAATCAATACCAACCATTTCAATCTATATAAAAAAGTGCGGCAGTAAAAATTCATCAATAGCTCAATGTTTTTAATCGTTTTTTCATTATTTGTCTAATGCTTATTAATAGTGAATGCATCTAAATTGTAACCTATTTAATATTCATCAACGTTTCTTAATCCAATGGCACTAAATCACCATTTTTATTTATTTTTATCAAACACAACTTTGATTGTGAATTTGGATTGACCTCAAACCCTATCGTACCGACAAGCACATAGCTTCCGTCATCAAGTTGAATCACTTTTGCACCAACATCATTATTGTTGCTCCCAAATGTTTTTCGCCATTGTACTTCTCCTTCAAAATCCAATTTTAACAAACTAATTTCATCGTTTAAAGGATCGTCCAATTCTAAAGTGGAAGAAACTAAATAGCCACCGTCGTTGGTCTGAATGATCCCAGATTCTTTTACATTTTTGTCATATGGATTACTATACACTTTTCTCCAAAGCTCCTCTTTTGTCGGATTAATTTTTACCACTATTTCATTTGAAACACTTCCTGTGATTGATTTTCCAGCTAATACAAATCCCCCATCACTAGTTGGAAATACGTCGGTACAATAATCATTTGAACTTTCATTCCCATACAATTCGGCATCTGGCGTTTGATTCCCTATAGAGCGAAATTCAAATACTTGAAAATAGAAAGATTTCGAAAGTGTTTCATAAACAGATCCAAAACACAAAAATGGATTAGATATGTTGCCTATATTATTGAAAGATTTTGTGCTTAGATTGTTAACTCCTTTATTTCCAGAAACATATCTAATGCTCTTATCTAAAGGAATTAAACTCCCGTCAGTCTCAATCATAAAGAATTCAGAGGTGTCAGTATTATTCCAGGTAGAAGTAATTAAAAAACCATCATTTACGGTTGATAAAATACTTGTACCAAATTCGTCTCTAAGTGAATCCCCAAATAATTTCTCATTGAGAAGGGTTCCATTATCCAGGGATATTCCTAAAACATATACATCCCTTAATTTATTTATAACAGAATTTTCCTGGACACTTTCGCCACTAACATATAGGTTGCCATCATTCCCTAGAATTACTGCATTTCCAATATCATCTTCGGCCTTGCCGAATCTATTTTCCCAAACCACATTACCCAAATTATCTGTGCGCACTACATATACATCTTTCCCTCCACTAGACTGTGAAGTGGTTGATCCTACTGCTACAAAACCTCCATCAGGCAATGCCACCAAATCTTTTCCCTCTTCAGATCCATTCCCCCCATAAAGTTTTATAAATACCTGGTCCTGATAGGGAGTCACACTATCTGTTGTGTCACAAGAATAAATAGCCAAAATCCCATAAAAGAGTAAGCACAACTGTATAGCAGAAGTAAAAGGTCTAAAAATATTGTTGAACTTTATAATTCTAAAAAATCTCACTTAATCTTTCTCGGTTTATACAACGGTTTAACAAATCCAATAAAAAATGAAAGGTTATTAATTTTAAAATCATCATCTATTTGTCCTGTCGGAAATTTTAACTCTCTGGCTTCGGCAGTATCATCCAGCATTCTATCCTTGATATCTGTTACATTGAGCATCCCCATAGCATATCTCGCTTCGATAACCAGGTAATTCAGCCCTATTTTATAATTTATCCCACCTCCAAAAAGTGCAGCGTAATTGAATCTGTTTTTCATGCTAGTCGTCACTATTTTAGGTCGAGGTTGCACGGGGAAGTTTTCAATGGTGCCATCTTCATTGGTTACTTTGTAGGCTCCTTCAATATTTTGAGTAGCGGATTTTGTGAGGAAACTAGGACTAATCCCTGCTGAAATAAAAGGGTTAATCTTTCCTCTAAAAAAGTTATACTTCAGCATAATTGGTAATTCAAACTCAGTATGAGAAATATCCATATCTGTTGAATAATAATCCCAGTGCGTATCTGATAAATGTAGGCTACTCTTTTTAATAAAAAATTCTCCAGAGATATGAAGATTTTGATATAAAACCATTTCCGCTCCAAAACCACCTTGAAATCCCGGGACTATGGAATAGTTGTGCGACCCATTAAAAGACTGAGAAATGCTGTAATCCAATAACACATCCGCGAAAGAGAAATTAAAACCTATTTTCCCCATAAGGTAAAAAATAGGTTTTGTTGTAAATTTTTCATGGAAATTAATGATTTCCATGGGATCCAATTCTTCGTTGGTTGTATATTCCGGGGAAAGTCTCAACAACTCCAGATAGGTTTTATCAGCTTCACTATAATAATCCAAAAACAAATAGGTAAGCGTCAGCAGTCTATATGCTCTGATTTTTTCCTCTTTGGTAAAACCATCATTTATGCACTCCTGAAGCATCTCTGGTATTTCATACAATCGACCTTGTTTATATTTCCCTTCTGCCTGGCTTAATGCAATTTCGCATTGATCCTGAGCAAATACTGAATTTGCTGAGTACGCAAGAAAAAAAATGACACATATAAAAAAATTCCTCATTCAACTATGATGCTTTATCATTCCGCTGGATTTACTCCAGCCTTTTCACAGGTATTTACATAATCTATATCATCTCCGACATATCTGTCCCACTCTGATTTTACCATATTTCTAATCAAGTATTTACAAATATCCTGTGCCATTAAATCTGGTTTAGTAGGCCAAAGTTTTAATATTCCATCTCTTGTACCTGCCAATAGATAATCGCTATCTGTACTAAATTCAATACTCCATACATAATCATCATGATCTTTGAAGGCTACCGGTAACATTTTATCCATTCTGGAAATTACCCAAAGCTGAACAGTTCCTTCGAGACTAGCTGTTGCCAGTAATTTTCCATCAGGGCTAAACCGAATGCTGTTGATTCTTGATTTCTGACCAGGCAAAGATCTTGTAAAAAAGAAATCACTTCCTATGACATCTCCCAACTGTACAATACCATCCTCATTACCAATAGCAATAGTTTTATTGTCCGGACTAAACTCTATAGCATAAATCGGTCGATTAGTGATATTTTCATATGACTCTACTTTATCCATGTTATTGGTATTCCAAATATCAATTTTACCTTTTTCATTACCAGCTACTAAAATATTTCCATCACGACTTAAAGTAATAGCTGTATATCGATCATTAAATTTCTTTAATTCGCTGCTGTTGACATAGTCATTGATTCTCAGCGTACTATCCTGAATTCCATAGGAAATAAAATATTCAGAATTGGCCAGGAACATCAATTTTGTTACTGGGCCGTGATGTCCTTCAATCTTAATGGTATTTAAGGTAGCCAGATTGATTACTAATATATAAGGAGCATCTCCGCCTACAATAAGCCATTTTCCATCAGGGCTTACTTTCATATCATAATAGATATATTTAATAGCAGGTTGGTATAGGGTTTTAAAAGCATAGGTCTTGCTATCCCACTTCATGATTTTGCCATCACTACCTGTGGTATAAAAATCTTTTCCATTAGGTGCATAAACTATGGCCCTGATCATATCCCGATGACCTTTATATCGATTTAAATCAATCCCCTGATTTTCTTTTAGCCGATCCCGTTTTGCATAATACAACCCATCATAAATATAATTATCATAAATATTGCCACCGAATTCTTTATTGAAATTGTAAGCCTGATATGCCAATAGTGCTTTGAGGTCTGTTTCAGAAATATTTAATGATTTTACGGCCATAGATTGGGCTATGGAAATCATCCTAAGTTGATTGGCTTTGTCTCTTTCATCTTTTGCGAGTAGGCTTTGTTCGTCAGCCACAATACGCAGTGAGTCGGCGATTCTTTCTCTTTCGATTGCTAAACTTCTTTGCTCCAAAGCAAAATCAGTCTGTTTCTCTGCAATACCCTTCTGATATAACGCACTTTCTGCATTTAACTCAGCACGCTGCCTTTGTCTTTCTGCTTCATCTGCATTTTCGATTGCTTTTTCTGTTTGCAATACTGCTTCTTTTCGTCTCTCTTCTGCCAGATCAGCATTTCTTTCTGCCTCCACACGATTTATTTCAGCAATTTGCCGTTGGTTATCCGCGTCAATTTTTTTAATCCATCCAAAAACAAAGAAAATGATGGCAATTATAAATGCTATCCCCATCACGATTGCAACCATTTTGGTCCGTTGCAACATGCGCTTTTGAAGGAGTTCCTTACTTTTTTGCTCGCTTTCATAAGCAGTTTTACTGGTCTCAAGAAAGACCATAGCACGTTCAAAGTAGGGATTATACCGTTTTGCCCATGTGCGGGTAGGTTTTTGTTTGATTTGCCAGTTTAGTGCCAGTTGCAAATCAGGTGGTCTCCATAAACCAGTCTTACCTATTTGATACATTTCGGCAGCATCCGAAAGCCTTTTATACATTTGGGCAGAATCGGATTCTTCATCAACCCAGTTTTTAAGTCGCTGCCATATCCTCATCAAACTCTCATGAGAAATCTCGATAATCGAACTTGACTTCAGAGCTACATTTGATGGGGGCATCAGGAGCGATCTACCAGGCTCCCTGAATTTTTCTATTACTTCTATTAATTCTTCCTCATGAACACCGGAAATATCGGCTATCTCTTCTAGTTTTGCCGACCTTCTGACACCATGGTTATCTGCCCCTTTTTCTGTTAATGCTTTAAAAAGCACTTCACAAACTTCTTTTTCTTTTTTATCTAATTCTGAGTAAGCTTCGTTGGCATGTTGTGAAAGCGCCTCATTAATTTTTCCAATAGCTATATAATGCCTTAAATCGATAGGCTCCTCAATATCCTTATTTGCAACCCAGTAGTTCCAGGTTCGCATAAGAGCGTGCTGCATTACTGGAAGTTGATCTGGATTATTTCCTACATCATTGAGTAATTGCTGAACTAATCTTTTGGTAATTTTTCCTCCTCCTACAGCCACCGGGCCTTCTATGGCTAAACGCTGCTGGTCCCTGGTCATTTGAGGGATAAGGTAATGACTTTTGTTTATGATATGCGTCAGTTCAGGGAATTGGGAACAATCACCAATAAAATCAGAACGCATAGTAAAGGCAATATAAATCGGTACTTCCGTTTGGGAAATAGACTTAATTAATAAATTAACAAACGCGGCTGCCTCATTGATTGAATTATCATCACGCTCTGTTTTTATAAATCTGAAAAGCTCTTCAAACTGGTCAACTAAAAGAAAAATATTTTTTGTCGACGATTTCGAAAGTTGTTTTACTGCATCTACAAATCCCATGGAACTGCTCCTGAGAATTGTTGAGGTCATTCTTCTTCCGATCGTTTTTTCCTCGTCAGAAGCGGTGATATAACTTTCATCTTTATGCAAGATGCATTCGGCAAGGTTTTCTATTGGGGTTATACCTGGTCGGGTTACCAAAACGTTCCAATCTGAACCAGCTTCGGTCATAAACCCACCATATAATATAGGAATAAGACCACAATACATTAACGAAGACTTACCACTACCTGACGCTCCAATGACTGCTGTAAATCGATGTTGTGCAAGATTTATTAATACCTCATCACTTTGTCCTTCTCTTCCAAAAAATAGATGGCTTTCCTCAAAAGTGAAAGGTCTCAATCCAGGGAACGGATTCAACAAATCAAAATCTCCTTGATTATACGATTCCAGAATGTCAGATTCCTTTGGATTCATAGATTATTTTTCAAGTTGGGCTAAAAAAGGCTCCATTACCTTTGCAGTAAAACGTTTATTACTTTGCAATATCATAGCCTTTTGGTCAAATCCCAAAATTTCATTTAGTTGTGATTCATTTTCTACGATTATAGCCTGAGGACTTATGGGTTTATTTCTTCCTAAACCCAAGGATTTTAATAAGTCTTTTTGTTTGCTTTTAATCCATTCTTCATTTTCACTTCCATAATAAATGAGTGTGGCATCACATTTTTTTAAATTTTCATTATGTCTTGACCTTATTTCATTAGGATTACCAGAAAAGTCGGATTTAATTACCTCATACCCATTTTCTTTTAAAAATTCTTCTATTTTCTTACATTTTTCAAACTCCAATTTATCATGTATCAGGTATATAATTTTTCCTTTTCTAGAAACACTATTACCCGACAATCGATCATGTTGTTTTTTGCCATCCTG
The DNA here is from genome assembly GCA_024643455.1 of Cytophagales bacterium. Taxonomy (GTDB): domain Bacteria; phylum Bacteroidota; class Bacteroidia; order Cytophagales; family Cyclobacteriaceae; genus JAAUQL01. The sequence continues at coordinate 5,057 of JAHEMV010000127.1, read as the reverse complement.
AATTTTGTTAATTACATAGGATTTCAATTCTTCTATTGAAGTTTCTAATAAATCTGCCCTGTTCATGGATTCAGAATCTTTTTTTAGATTCTCAATAAATAAACGTTGTTTAACACTTATATTTTGTTGTTCAGAAGAAACCCATATTACTCTACCCAAATTAAGCCCACTAGAGTCAACCTTTTCCAATTCATTAAAATACTCTGTAGCCATCCTATTTTGCAAATCAATTATTGAGGCGTTCGTTCCCTGAATTTTGCCATAATCAGAGCCGATAAGGTGTATTGACATATTGCATGAGGATAGATCTTTTTTAACCATTTTCATAATGGATTCCAGATCTTTTGGCATATTTTTCTCTGGCAATACTTTATATCCATTCCGCATTAGTTCCCTTTTCAATGCATCCCTTTTGGCAATCAAATCTGCTCCAACCTCAGACAAATAAACAGAAACGGAGTTTAAATCACCACTTATTGTCGCTATCTCATTTTCGGCAGACTTCATATTGTCCATGACCTTGAAAATATCATAGGCCAAATCATATAA
>JAHEMV010000127.1:0-4408 GCA_024643455.1 Cytophagales bacterium | reverse complement strand
AAAAATCCTATATCCTGCGCTAAAGTATATAAATTATCAATTAAAGCAAAAGGGTTTATATATCTCTTTTACAATATTTTATGAAATTTATTACATGCGAATTATTATTCATTAATCCATAATTTTTCGCTTTGAATACCAAATGAATCCAGCAATTTAAGCGTCACATCGTATTCATTCGTGATAAGATCCAAAAACTTATTCTTATCAATTTTCAGTAATACAGTGTCGCCAACTACACCAAATACAATCTCTTCTGCTAATAAGTCAATATTAATCTGTTCACCAAGAAAGTCGCCTACTTTAAATTGATCAATTATTTCCCCAAATGAATTCTTGACTTCTAAAGTTCCACTATAAATAATGTAAAAACATTCATTGTGCCATTCTGAAGTCGCAATAATCGTTTTATCTTCAAAATATATCTCTTCAATAAAATCTACAATACTTACTATAATATAGCTTGGAAGTCCTCCCAGAAGCGTTTCACGTTTTATAAAATTAATAATTTCAAACATCATATGAGGGCGTAGTTCTGATGCTTCTTCAAATTTTTGACCCAGAATCAGGTTTTGCAAATGATTTCTATCCTTTGGTTCGAGTCTATTTAAATTTTCAATATAAAAATCCTCATTTATTCTATGCATTGTCCATGCGCACGTCTCTTTTAACAAATGATCTGGATTGAATAAATTGGAAATTAACTCCATGTCAAATTTCCCGGATATTTCCTTTTCTCCCAAATACAATATTGTACTCGCTTTGGTCCATCGGTTGATGGCATTAAACTCTCTATTAATAAGTAATCGTACTATTTCATCCAAAGAAATCTCAATGTGTGGGAAATACATTTGCAACCGCCTAATGCGATCAATATCAGGAATATCGTCTAATATAGGTATGATTTTCTGTTTCAGATCATCAGAAAGGAAAACATCCAATAATTCGATCGCATAGGATATGCCTTCATTTGTCTTTGTTTCAATATTTTCCTTTACTAGTTCTATGGATTTTTGATCATAAATCATGGAGAGCAACATATATATATGTGCATAATTATGCTCATTTTCTTCCTTGATAGAATTTACTATTTTTTTAAAATCGGTTTTATTGTATTCGTTTAGTTGTTCAATAGCTTTTAGATTCCAAATAATATTCGAAATATCCTCTTCTATATATAATTTAATTCGTTGAATTTGCTCTTCCTGGGCTGTAAAACCACAATGGCTCAAAGACAGTAGCACTTGTGAGACAACATTGCGATCGGGGTAATCTATCTTATTCCACAAATATTCTTGTGCAATATCACCTCCTAGCTTACCGTAAATATTCACAATTTCCAATTTGACATCTATATTCAGATCAGAATTATAAAATATTGATTCCAGATTTTGGAAAGCAAGCTCACCATAATTCAATAAAGCATCAGCAGCAGAATCTTTAAAATTTTTCTTAAGAAGATTGTCAAGGATAAATGGCAAAAGTTCCTGCTTTTTTAGCTCAGATGCTGCATGCATGGCTGCCTTAATAACGCCTGGGTCAGTATCATTTAGTAATTCTATTAATAAACTTACGCTTTCTTCAGGTTCTGTAGCACTAATTAATTCTGCAGCCAGTTTGCGATCGGCTTTGTCATGCGATTTAATCATTTCAGAGATTTCCTCATCAAAGGCTTGCTTTCCATCATTCTTTTTTGATCTGCTTAACCGCCCTTCCTCTTGATTTATTTTATTTAAGTTAGCTGCATGAATAAATGAAAAATCGCCCTCAAGCGTTTTTATTACTTGATCGGTATGACCAAATGAATGATCATTTTTTATGTTTTCAATTTTCGATTTGAAAATATCAGGAGAAATTTTGGATAATGCTCTCAAAGCAAAAATCATAAGATTTGGATTGTCTCCATTGATCGATGAAAACAATCTCGAAACCAATAGTTTTTTTCCTTTCTGCTCTACCTTATCCGCTTCCTCCTTTTGCTTTTCCAGCTTAAGCCTGATATTAATCCGATACAAGTAATAAATCCTAAATAGCAAATAAACATAACCAGCTATAATTGCTACCAAAATCCATGAATAATGAATTAATTTGAAAAATGGGAATAAGCCAAATAATAATATTAATCCACCACTTAATGCCCGAGAAAATTCATTGATTGTTCCTTCAATTTTCGTTTGTATATCAAACCGTATTCTGCTATCAAGGGGCATAAAAAATAACTTAAATACTGGATTTTCAGTGGCTTCTCTTAGCGTAGTGACAAATAATTTACTCAGAGCTATAAAAAGAAAGAACCAAATAAAATTGGGATTGGATACATCAAATCCAAAATAATATCCTGCAAATAGTGCAAGAGCTGTAAATACAATTAAGATAACTGGAAGAATGAGGAGCGAAGTTTTTATGCCATACATTGACAATATCCGTTCATTTACAAATGTTTGCACAAGTAAACTCAGGATCATGATTGATCCTTCAAAAACTCCAAGAAAGCTGGCCAATTGTTTTTCATCAGGGTATTGACGTTCTGTTACATTCATGAATGAATAGTCAACAAAAACAAACGCTGCCATAGACAAAAACAAAAACAGGGAAAGATATATTATGTATTTGTTTTTGAACATATTCACAAACATAGTTTCCTTTCGAAATTCCTTGTGTTTTTGATGAAAGGAGGTGAGTTGATGTCTAACAATAATCAATACAAAAAAAACAATTGAAATGGCCAGACCAAGCTCTCCGATTAACAATATGTCAACGATATTTGATATATAGGGAATCAAAAAAGGGATTGAGAATGTAAAAATGATAATCGCTATCAATTGTCCGGAATCTATGCCTCCAATGATCCGTTTGGATTGCCTTAGGTCAAAAAGACGTCCAAATATCCCCCAAAATCCCAAGATTAAAAGTGATGTAATCGGACCCAACATTACAAAAAGTGCAAATACCAGCCATTTGGAATCCGTGTAATTAAACATCACTCTGGCAACTGCGATAAAAATAAATATTGAAATAATATTGAATATGACGAGCCTTGAATAATGAACTCTGTTTTGAAAAATCGAATACAACCAGGTTGATATAACACCCAATAATCCAGAAACAAAAAAAGCTTCCCGGATGTAGTCGCTCATTTGGTTAAGAAATAGGGTTGTAGCAACAATTTTATAGGCCGCTAAAAAAATACCCATAAAAAACCCATATGCTAACAGTAATAATACTGGTTTTTCCTCACCTTCGACTACATTGAGAATACTTAAGAGGGCTTTTATCATGAAATAATTGAAATAGAAAAAGTGTTCTTTTAATCAAATACCAAAATATCGTATTCTTTCTTGAATATTTAATTTATAGAAAAAAAAATTTCCAAATGAGGATTTTTTTTCGCTTTAATGGATTCAATAATGAATTTTACTCAAAAAATCATCTATTGGCACATTATTGAAACTAGTATCTATGGGACAAAAATCAAATCCCTTACCTTTCAATTGTAACATGATATCTTTATTTTCTTGTAAAAAAACAGCTTTGCCCAATATTGGTTTTTCCCTTCCAAGTCCTGGGGATTTGAGGATATCCATTATTTTCATGTTTATCCAGTTTATTCCAGCGTCGATTGCAAATATGATTGCAATATCAAACTTTTTAAGATAGGTATTATGCATCTGTCTAACAGCCATAATATCACTATCAAATACCGGAGTTAAAACGGCAAAGCCTCTTTTCCCAAGATACTCTACATAATGTTTGGCCGCCTCACTATCTGCAATATCATGAATAAAATAAATGCTATAATTGTCATTGCCTTTTATAAATGATTCATCCGCAACTTCAACAACAGGATTTTCTATCTTCTTTAGCAAATAATATTTGAACTCTTCATAGTTGGTCCGAAGTAAATCCACCTCATCGAGTTGTTGAATCTTTTTTAGATGAGTAGAAACCTTTTCCTCTTCATAGATACTTTCTAAACTTGACTTTGGATGCCAAGCGTAAATTCTAAAGCCATTTTCAGATGAAGCAGAAAGTAGTTTTTGGCTAAGAAAATGTTGAACTGACAAGTGAATTTGAGACTCCTCCATGCCTTTGCCGGAAGAATCAAGCATTTGATCTTTATCACTTAAAATATGAATTGCAATATCACATTGTCCAATGATATCAAAATTATTATCTGATCCATGGTTTTGGAAGGTATTGTACTTTACTGTACACCCAAAATGCTCTAATTCCTTTACAAGATTTTCCTTGTAGGTTTGCATCCCCTTAGACACATCAGCAATAAATATTACTTTGCCACTATGGTCAGGCATCTTTTTAACTTCTTTATTAATTATTTTATCAGGCATATATTATGCAATCTTTACAACAAAAAAAACTGAACAATATAATTTCTGATAAATAGTAT
>JAHEMV010000605.1 GCA_024643455.1 Cytophagales bacterium | reverse complement strand
ATTAACATGAATCATTAAGATCACTTCCAGGCTCATATTTCCTCCCAAATGCAACGAGATTGATAAACTACGTCGAGTTTATCAATTTTTTTTCATAAAGATTGCAACCTCCCTGATAAGTGCAACACGCCTTTTTGTGCCAAATTTGGTATAGTTAAAAAGAAATACGTGGCCACGGATTTCATGAAATAAAATGTAAAACCGGAGTCGGTTTCGCCTCCCAAAATTTTAAGATCATGAAAAAATATGCCCTGGCTGTGCTCATCCTATTATGCTCCTGCCTCAGTTTACACGCTGCAATTCTTAATGGCTTTTCACAGGAAAAGCAAAAACTGGAAAAAGAGATCCGTAACACTGCTGATTTACTGAATAACGATCCTTTGGAGAAGACCAAAAAGCAACTTGAGAAAAAACTAAGACAAATTCGAAATAGGTATGAGGAGGTATCAAAGAACTATTCGCAAACAGCTGAATTGCTTGCCACCTTCGAATTTATTGATCCTGAATTGTATTCACTAGTATCGAAAGTATTAAATGCTGAGGGGACGTTGACACATGTATATGTAAGATATGTTGATAAGTCATCCGATGAATTCACCTATTTTTCCAGAGAACATTTTAATGCAAAAGCATACACCAGTGTAAGCCCATCGCAAGAAAATCCACAGGTGTGTACTTCCTTACATGGAACAAATACCATTACCATAACTATAGGTATTGGATGTGATGAATTAAAAGCATTAGCCCATGAATTCGCCCATGTGCTCTACATGGTTCCAAACCTCAAGGAATACGTGTATTTTATGAAATACCGGAATAATAAAATAAATATTACCGCACAACATGGCCATAGCTGGAACGACTCAAGTTCAGACTTTATAAAATCCATTGAGAATAGTTTTAGTGCCAGGTACGAGAATTATAACAAAGACTAAAATCAGCAATACAACCGATCAACGTATTTCTTTGGAAAATTAGTAGGCGCACTCAAAGCATTGGTTTAGAAAATACAAATAACTCAAAAGTATATGCCTCACCTCCAGTACTTTTGGTTGGCAGAAACCGAAACTTTCCATTTTTAAAAAAATTGCATGATTAGGAACGATTTAAAAAACTCATGGAAAAAGTGCAATACGAATGGGGACATTTTGAAGATTGATTCAAATGAAAACCTGAACATCAGTCTATAGGTTTCTTCATCCATCGTGTTGGCATTACCAATTTGAACAACCAATAGAATTGTACCTGTAGGCTCTTTCCACAATAATCATATTTTGGTTATATAATGTATTCTGTAAAAGTTGTCGTTTCGTTTTTTGTTAAGTATTTTTAGTATGAGACTTTTCAACGCATCCATTAAAAAATTAAATGCCTTTGTTGAAAAGAAACCACGTTCAATTCTAAATGCCAATAAGTGGAAAGCTCATCATGTTTTTTTGGTTAAATATTTTTTTTAAATAGGAGGAGAATTAGCAATGAATGACTTAAAACCCAAATCTTTATCGCGCCGTGAGTTTATTAAAGACACCGGTAAAATCACTGTTACATCAGCGCTGGCTGCAGGATTTATCCCACACGTCTACGCTGCAGAAAACAATACCATCAAAGTTGCACTGGTCGGCTGCGGAGGAAGAGGCGCCGGGGCAGCCTCAAATGCCATGTCAGTGAAAAATGGCCCAATCAAACTTGTTGCATTGGCAGATGTATTCGAGGAGCGTATAAAGCGAACATACGACAGTTTGAAGGAAATCCATCCTGACCAGGTAGACGTACCTCAAGACCAAAAATTCATTGGTTATGATGCCTATAAGCATGCCATGGATTGTCTAAGCCCCGGTGATGTAGTGATACTGGCAACTCCCCCGGCGTTTCGTTGGGTACACTTTTCTTATGCTATCGAAAAAGGCCTCAATGTGTTTATGGAAAAACCTGTAACCGTTGACGGACCTACCACTCAGAGGATGATTAAACTTGCCGAAGAATCCGAAAAAAAGAACCTTAAAGTCGGGGTTGGGCTGATGTGTCGGCATTGCGAGGCACGCGGAGAACTATACAATCGTATTCAGGATGGTCAGATTGGTGATATTATCACGATGCGTGCCTATAGGCTTCATGAGCCCATAGGTTTCTTTTCTTCTGATCCAAATCCAGGTGATATCAATGAGCTGTTGTATCAGACTCAGCGTTTTCATAGTTTTCTCTGGGCAAGCGGTGGGAATTACAGTGACTTTTACATTCACCATATTGACGAATGCTGCTGGATGAAAAATGCCTGGCCAGTAAAGGCCCAGGCACTTGGAGGGAGACACTATCGGGGCAATTCTATAGACCAGAATTTTGATAACTATTCAGTAGAATATACTTTCGACGATGGCACCAAATTGTTTCTATACGGTAGGTGTATAGAAGGGTGCCATAATGAGTTTGCCAGCTATGCCCATGGCAGTAAAGGATCTGCAGTCATCTCACAGGGAGGACACACGCCAGCGAAGTGCCGTATTAATAAAGGCCAGGATTTGGATCGAAAGGATGACATTGTCTGGAAATTCCCCAATAGAGAACCCAATCCATATCAGCTTGAATGGGATCACCTGATTGATGCCATTCGTGAGGATAAACCATTCAACGAAGTGAAGCGGGGTGCAGAAGCCAGTCTTGTTACCTCAATGGGTAGAATGGCGGCCCACACGGGTAAAGTAATTACCCTGGAAGAAATGCGCAACTGTAAACACGAATTTGCTCCGGGCATTGACAATCTAACCATGAATTCTCCAGCACCATTACAGCTGGGTTCTGATGGTAAATATCCAGTTCCACAGCCGGGATTAAACGATTTTGAATACCATGTTAACTTGTAGTGCATGTTGTACAGGTTGGCTATTGAATAAGTCGAGTCAACATGCTGCAAATACGCTGATAAAAAAGATAGTTAATTTTGATTGGTAGGATAAAAATAATGCAGCTGATTTGGTAAGAAAGTATTGGCTGATTCACATTATTCGACTAAATCAATAGA
>JAHEMV010000126.1 GCA_024643455.1 Cytophagales bacterium | reverse complement strand
ATTTTTGTTCCTTCAATAGTGGAATGGAAGAAAACGCCACTATTTCCATTGGCAAGCAAATAGAATTCGAGCGTCACTTCGAAGTCTTTGTAAAACTTATCAGTAGCCAGGTATCCATATCCTTTGTCAGGTCCGCTTTCGCAGATGAGTTCGCCGTTCTCAACGTACCAAAGTTCTGTACCATAGATTTTCCAGCCATCAAGATCCTTCCCATTGAATAGGGAAACTTTTTGTGCAAAAGTTGATGCAGTAATAATGAAAAGTGCACTTGCAGAAAGTAAAGTTTTTATAATAATCTTATTCATAATATTAGATGTTTGAAGAGCATTAAATATAATTGTGATTTTAGTATCAACCAATAAAATTTTGCATTTAATAAAAAAATAAAGTTTTATTGAACAATCATGGATTTTAATCACTTTTACATATAAAAAGTATAAAATGACCAAAGCCGAAGATCATATATTAGTCATATTTGGGGCTTCTGGAGACCTTACGTACCGAAAGCTTGTACCTGCACTCTTTGACCTTTATGCGCAGGGTTTGCTAGGAAATAAGTCAGCAATTTTGGGAGTAAGCCGTACCCAACTGAGTGATGAGGTATTCCGTGAAAAAATGAAAAAGGGGATTCTTGCTTTTGCAAACTTTGGCGAAGAGAGCAAGGATAAAATTGATCTCTTTTTAAAAAGCACCTTCTACCAATCCCTCAATACCTTTGATGTATCTGATTATACTTTACTCAAAGATCGCCTGGAGCATATTGATGCTGAGTTCGGGAATAATGGAAATTTCCTTTACTATCTGTCTACACCTCCAAATCTTTACAAAATTATTCCAGAAAATCTTGCACATCATAAGCTAAATCGGCAAAGTAAAAGCATTGGATGGAAGCGAATTATTATTGAAAAACCATTCGGTTATGACCTGAAATCCGGAATAGCACTGAACAGGGATTTACTAAAATTCTTCAAGGAAGACCAGTTGTACCGCATTGATCATTATTTGGGAAAAGAAACTGTTCAGAATCTGCTTGTTACCCGTTTTGCAAATGGAATTTTTGAACCGTTATGGAATAGGAATTTTATTCATCATGTCGAAATTACTACCTCTGAAAGTATTGGAGTAGAAGGCCGGGGGGGCTATTATGATGGGTCCGGAGCGATGCGGGATATGGTTCAAAATCACCTGCTTCAGGTTGCTGCACTCGTGGCTATGGAACCACCGACTACCATCGAAGCTACTTCTATTCGAAACGAAACCTTAAAAGTTTTTCAATCCTTGAGGCCGTTAAACGATCGCAATGTTCGAAATCATGTAATTCGGGGACAATACACTGCAGCAAAAGTGCGTGGCAAACAGGTAGTAGGATATCGGGAGGAAGAAGGTGTTGATCCAGATAGTCGAACCGAAACGTATGTAGCGATGAAATATTTCATCGATAATTGGCGCTGGGGAGGCGTTCCTTTTTACATCCGTACAGGAAAAGCGCTCCCAACACGGGTTAGTGAAGTGGTAATCCATTTTAAACCCACACCGCACACGTTGTTTATTGATAATAAGGATTTTTCCAATAACGGGAATCTCCTTGTAATAAGGATACAACCTGATGAGGGCATCCTACTCAAGTTTGGTATGAAAATACCCGGTGCTGGTTTTGAAGTGAAAAATGTAAATATGGATTTTCATTATTCCGATATGAAACAAACCTATGTGCCAAGTGCTTATGAACGATTGTTGTTGGATGCCATGCTTGGGGATGCAACACTCTATGCGCGTGGTGATGCTGTGGAGGCCGCTTGGGGATTTGTACAACCCATACTAGATTATTGGAAAAATGATCCGGATGCAGCACTTTACGGCTATCCGGCGGGAAGTTGGGGTCCTGAAATAGCCGATCAATTGATTACCGAACCGGAAATAACCTGGCGCTATCCTTGCCGTAATTTAGCCGAAGATGGTATATATTGCGAGTTATAGTTATTAATGAATACACTGTAAGGCTGAAGTCAAATGTGTATTGAATAATACTCATAAGTCCAGGTTACTCATTTTTCATAATTGAATTTTATAAATCGCTAATGTCAAAAGTTGAAGTTTTAATCTTTGAAAATACAGATCAGCTTGTGAGTGGTTTTTCAGCCTATTTCATTGATTTAATACGTCAAAAGGATGGAGATTTTAGTGTAGCACTATCCGGGGGAAGTACACCAAAAGTCTGGTTTGAAGAATTAGCCATAAACCATAAAATAGATATCCCATGGGAAAAAGTGCATTTTTATTGGGGTGATGAACGGTGTGTTATTCCGGAAGATAAAGAATCAAACTATGGAATGACAAAAAAATACTTGTTGGATCATATCAACATTCCTCTTCAAAATATTCATAGGATCCATGGCGAACTTCCTCCTGAACAAGCTGCAATAAACTATGAAAGGGAACTCTCCCAAAAACTATCAGTTAATACATATCCGATTTTTGATCTGGTCATTTTAGGAATGGGTGACGACGGCCACACCGCGTCAATTTTTCCACATCAGATTGAGCTTTGGGAATCAGCTAATTTTTGTGTAGTGGCCTCACATCCTGTATCAGGTCAGCATAGGGTGAGTATCAGCGGCAATGTTATCAATAACGCCCGGGCTGTTGCTTTTTTAGTTACAGGTAAAAACAAAGCGGAAAAAATAAACGAAATTATCCATAAAAAACCAGTCGCATCTGCTTACCCAGCAAGTCTGGTTGCTCCTGAAAAAGGATTACTTCACTGGTTCCTGGATAGTCAGGCTGCACAATATTTATACGATGATTAATAAAAAAACAATCCTTTTGATGGCCTTGGGTACGATTGTCGTATTTGGAGGTTTGGGGGTTTTTCTTATACCGCTGTCTAGAAAAATGCAATTAATTCCATTCTTTTTGGGGACCAAAGAACTTTGGATTCAGATAAGTGCGGGTGTTGTTTTTGGTTTTGTTTCAGCTAAGGCTGGATGGCAAATTGTGGAATTGCCTGCTATGGCAAAAACAAAAATATTTTTTGTTGAATTAATCAAACCTATAAAATTGAATTTTTTCCAAATCGTTTTGATTTCTGTTTGCGCTGGAATTGGAGAGGAGCTTTTTTTTCGCGGTGTAGTACAGCCATGGCTCGGAATCTGGGTAACTTCCATTGCCTTCGTTTTGCTTCATGGTTATTTAAATCCTTTCAATCTGCCGTTGACAGGATATGGGATTTACATGGTTTTGGTAATTGGCGTCATGGGATTGATGACCGAACATTTGGGAATACTGACATCAATGATTTCACATACCATTATCGATATTATTTTACTTGCTGAACTATCCAAGGCTATATTACCGGAGCAAAACAATAAGGATGAAGGCTGAGACCTTCTCACCCTTTGCCTTACTTAGAATCCTTTCTTAAAATGTCAGATTTGAACTTCGATTATTAAAAGCAAAACCAATTTAATTTTGATTTTGTCAAAAAAAACACTTCCTGAGTAAACTTATTCATTAAACAAATTGTAAATTAAATAAAAGGTATTGACATGAAATTAAGTCTTACACTTTTATTAATATGTTTTTGTTTTATTTCCTGTGATGAACAATTCAAAAATGACCAGCGGGAATTGCCTCAAAAGATTATTGACAATTCACTCGAACTTTTCCAGGGAGAGCTGATCGAACAAACCTCTTTTGTAGAAGGGAATATTGATCTATGGAAAATATCCATAATAAATCCATCCGGAGCTATCGTGTCATTTTATTGGCAAAAGGGGAATAGCCTTTTATTTAAAATTGACGGTGAGAAAGGGCCTTTTAACTATGAATTAAATCCCCAGAATGGTGTTATAAGTTTATCTACAGCACGCTTTCTTGCTTATGAATCGTATACTGAAGAAGACCTTATTTCCTGGAATCTATCACAGGGAAATACAGAAAATAGGCGGTGGGTATATGAATTTGTACTAAAAGACGAGGAGCAATCACTGTTAATCGATGCCTATAGCGGAGAGCCATTGTAGTTTTTAGATCGGCTCCATGTGGATGGTGGCTTCGATATTTAATTTCGTTGCGATTTCAATTTCAATAATATCGGCAATTGCATGTGCTTCTTCAAGAGTCTTGTTTTTTGCCAACTTTATGTGCATGGTCAATTCTACATGGTGACCATAACGATGTACATGCACATGGTGCACATGCGTTTCTATTCCACAGGCTTCTTTGGCAATGGTTTTTAAAGCATTCATCAGTTCATGTTCTGGCTTTTCGCCTAGTAAAGGATCGGTACCTTCTGATATGATCTCATATGCTGCATAAAATATGAAAAGCGAAACAACTAGCCCCAAAATGGCATCAATCCACCAAAAGTATGATCCAGCAAATATCCCTATCAAAATAATCAAAGACGAAATGGCATCACTACGATGATGCCAGCCATCTGCCTTGAGGGTAGAATTACCAGTTTTTCGGTATGCCCAGAAGGAAAATTGTGCGAGCAATTCTTTTACAATTACCGAAACTACCGTTACTACAATTGCAAACGTTCCAAATACTACACTTTGATGATTGACTAACCTGCCAATGCTGTCTTTTGCGAATTCAAAACCAATCAAACCTAGAATCACTCCGATAATGATGGCTGCAATCAACTCTGCACGACCATGACCAAAAGGGTGTTCCTTGTCCGGAGGTTTGTTGGAAATGCGCGTAGCAATCAAGACGATTATTGAACTGAATGAATCAGAAAGAGTGTGCCATGAATCGGCCATCAATGCCAGTGATCCGGTTACAAATCCAGCCCAATATTTAAATACAAATAAAATGCTATTGACCACAATGGACAACCATCCCTGGCTGTAGGCAAGGTTTTTATTTGAATTTACTTTGTCTTTGATGGACATCAGGTATTGGTCTGAATTGTTTCTTCTGAGCTACACCTCTGCTTTTCAAAGTGCAAAAAGTAGACGAGAAGTATTTTGAACCGTAATGACAATTCACGAAATCGCGTTAAACGTAATTGCTCAACATTACCGGCATCACCAGCATAAGGATGTCTTCGTTGTCATTCTTTTCTTTTGGCACAATTAGGCCCGCTCTGTTCGGTTCAGATAGTTGAAGTGTGATTTCCTTGCTGTCAAGATTATTAAGCATTTCCATCAGGAACCGCGCATTGAAGCCGATTTCGATATCTTCACCGTCATGCTCACAGGAAAGACGTTCGTTGGCTTCGTTTGAGAAGTCAAGATCTTCGGCTGAGATTTGGAGTTCACTACCTGTAATTTTTATTCGTACCTGGTTGGTGGTTTTGTTGGCATAAATGGAAATCCTTTTAAGCGAATTCAAAAATTCCAATCTGTTTATACTCATGTGATTGTCATTGTTTGTAGGAATCACATTTTCATAATCAGGGAACCGCTCATCAATCAGCCTGCAAATCATTTTAATATTATTAAAATGAAAAAATGCATTGGCCATGTTAAATTCCACTGTTACGTTGGAGTTTTCAGAAGGCAAAGTAGTTTTCAAAAGGTTTAGCGCTTTTCGAGGGATAATGATGGCATGATCAGCTTCTGAAGCCACATCCACCCTTCGATATCGGATCAACCGGTGACCATCTGTCGCAACAAATGTAGTATTGGATGCTGCAAGATTGATATACACTCCAGTCATTGCTGGTCGTAACTCGTCGCTGCTTGTAGCAAATATGCTGTTAGAAATTGCACTTGCCAGCGCATCAGTAGATATATCAACGGTATACCCGTTTGCCACTTCAGGAATCTTTGGGAAATCCGTAGAATTTTCTCCGGCGAGTTTATACCGGCCATTGTCGCTGTTTATCTCGATAGAATATGTATCCTCATCAATCGAAAATGTGACAGGTTGTTCTGGAAGATTTTTGAGCGTCTCCAGCAATATTTTTGCTGGAACAGCAATACTCCCGTTATCTTTGGCTTCTACGTCCAGTTCGGTGATCATCGAAGTCTGAAGATCTGAAGCAGTAATGATCAGTTTTCCATCTTCAATTTCAAAAAGAAAATTCTCTAAAATCGGAACTACAGGATTGGTAGTAATGACTCCATTGATATGATTGAGTTCTTTCAATAATGCTGCGGACGATACAATAAACTTCATTAAAATGGTTTTTAGGGTTCAATAAAAATCCAGGTAAAATTAAAAATTAACTATCAAATTTCAATACTTGATCTGGCATCTACTATTCCCGACAAATCGAATATTGTATTTGATAAAATAATTATTCACTTCAGTTTCCGTGAATATTTCTTAGCTTCGCAATTTAAATCAATTTTGATTAAAACCTTCTTATTTTCTGTTTGTATGGAAGAATTTTTTGATGCTGCGCAATATATTCAAAGCATATATAAGGATAAACCTCAATTTGGAATTATACTCGGCACGGGTTTGGGTCGGTTAGTGAATGACATCGATATTGTATGTTCGATCGATTATAAAGAAATCCCACATTTTCCGATTTCAACGGTAGAAAGCCATAGCGGGAAACTGATTTGTGGTAAAATTGCTGGAAAGAACGTGGTTGTGATGCAGGGCCGCTTTCACTATTATGAAGGGTACTCTGCTAAAGAAATAACTTTCCCCGTAAGGGTAATGAAACTATTGGGGATTGAAAAACTCTTCATTTCCAATGCGTGTGGCGGTGTAAATCCCGCACACGAAATCGGCGAATTGATGATCATCAATGACCATATCAATCTACACCCTGATAATCCGCTGCGTGGACGAAACCTGGATGAGTTTGGACCGCGTTTCCCGGATATGAGCGAGCCGTACGATAAGAAAATGATCGCCCAGGCATTGGAGATCGCCAAAAGGCACAAGATAAAAGTGCATACTGGTGTATATGCCAGTGTCACCGGACCAAATTTGGAGACGCCGGCAGAATATAAATACCTGCGAATACTCGGTGCAGATGCGGTGGGCATGTCTACGATTCCTGAAAACCTTGTTGCACGGCACATGGGAATACCGGTTTTCGCTATTTCAGTAATAACTGACATTGGCATTGAAGGAAGAATTGAGGAAGTAAGTCTTGCCATGGTATTAGCTGCAGCGGATAAAGCCGAGCCAAACATGACCAAAATTTTTCATGAATTAATCGCTATGCAAGACTAACCAACTGGTTTGAAAGCCGGAAATGAAGTACTTTTAGAATGCTGTTTTTTGAATCGCTAAGTTGAGTTGATGGCTGGAATGAATAAAGTTGAAAAACCCCTATGTTTTCATTGTGGAGATACCTGCGACCGTGAGCACATTGTGTTTGAGGAGAAGGATTTTTGCTGTAATGGCTGCAAAACAGTGTATGAAATCTTGAATCAGAATGACCTTTGCATTTATTATGATCTGCAGAAAAATCCTGGCATCAGCCTGAAGAGCAAGAAGTTTGATGATAAATATGCATTCCTTGATAATGAAGAAATCAGTAAGCTGATTTTGGATTTTAATGATGGGGAAAAAGCAAAAATCACCTTTTACATTCCATCAATTCATTGTAGCTCTTGTATTTGGTTACTGGAAAATTTGTATAAACTCACGGATGGCATCAGTCACAGCCGGGTCAATTTTGTAAAGAAAGAATTCAGTGCAGACTTCAATCCATCGATTATTTCTATCAGGAAATTGGTGGAATTGCTGTCCACGTTGGGCTATGAGCCAAGCATCAGCCTGGAGGACAGCAATAAAAAGAGTGAAAAATCCATAAACCGAAGCTTGTATCTGAAGATCGGCGTAGCCGCTTTTGCCTTTGGAAATATTATGCTGCTGAGCTTTGCTGAATATTTTGGATTTGAAGGCTTGGAGATGAATGTTCAGCGATTCATGTCCTATCTCAATATATTGCTATCACTACCGGTCGTTTTTTATTGTGCGAGTGATTATTTTAAATCTGCTTATTCAGGACTTAGTCAAAAGTTTATCAATATTGATGTTCCTATTTCGCTGGGAATCATCGTGCTCTTTTTACGAAGCCTATATGAAATAATATCCATGTCCGGCCCTGGATACCTCGATTCCTTGTCCGGGCTTCTATTTTTTCTTTTGGTTGGTCGATGGTTTCAAAACTATACCTACCAGGGTTTGTCTTTTGACCGGGATTACAAATCCTATTTTCCATTGGCCATTTATAAATATGTTGAAGGTCGTCTGAGAAGTATTCCAGTGAGCCAGATTGTTAAAGGAGATGAAATTAATGTTCGTAACCAGGAAATCATCCCAGCTGACGGTATTTTAAAAAGCTCCCGGGCGAACATCGATTATAGTTTTGTAACCGGTGAGTCAAACCCGGTATCAAAAGAGATTGGGGAGTATATCTACGCCGGGGGGCGTCAGTTAGGAGAAAGTATTCGTCTCGAAGTCGTAAAACCAGTTTCTCAAAGTTATCTGACTCAATTGTGGAATAATGATGCCTTTACAAAAGAAAAGAACCAGAACTTTGAAATACTAATTAATAAAATCAGCAAGTATTTTACGGTGGCAGTTTTAGTGATCGGCCTGGGAGGTTTTCTTTTCTGGATTGACAAAGATTTGAAGACCGCGCTCAATGCCATGACCGCTGTACTTATTGTGGCATGCCCTTGCGCACTTACTTTATCTGCTCCGTTTACGATGGGAACCACGATGCGGATTTTTGGGAACCGGAATTTTTTCATTAAAAATGTAAATGTTATCGAGCGCTTGCTCAATATTACCCATATCGTATTTGACAAAACAGGAACAATCACCTACAATCAAAAGAGCGAAGTAAACTATGAAGGTGAACTGGTAATGCAGGAAGATTTTAGAAATATCAAAGCCCTGGCGATGAATTCTACCCATCCGTTAAGTCGGCTCCTTGCTGAAAGCATAGATGAAAATATCGATAACATCAGCCTGGAAAAGTATGTAGAAATTACCGGTGCAGGACTGCAGGCAGTGGTTGGTGGTTACACTTACAAATTGGGCAATAGGGATTTCGTAGTTCAGAATGCACATAATTCCTTTATGACGACAGATGCAACTCAGATATATGTATCAAAAAATGAGCAGCTGCTTGGGCGTTTTAAAATTGAGAATAAATACCGGGATGGGATTCAGGAAGTAGTCGCATCATTGAAATCTAAGTTTAACTTTTCGATTCTGACTGGTGACAACAAAACCGAAGAGCAGCGATTGATCGACCTCTTTGGCGAAGCATCAGCGTACAAATTCAAACAATCACCACAACAAAAACTCAATTATATTGTGGAACTTCAAAAATCCAGTGAAAATGTACTGATGATTGGAGATGGGCTCAATGATGCAGGAGCATTGCGACAAAGTGACATCGGCATTTCCGTGACAGACGACACATCGAATTTCACGCCGGCATCGGACGCAATCATGACCTCCAATGCCCTCAGGTACCTGCCGGATTTTATGGATTTTGCACACATTTCGCATCGGATTGTCGTTGCAGCATTTATCATTTCCTTTTTATATAACATTTTTGGGATATCCTTTGCCCTTTCAGGAGGACTTACACCGCTGGTGGCTGCGATACTCATGCCATTGAGTAGTATTTCAGTTGTGGTATTTGCAACGACCATCACCAACCTGATGGCCAAAATCAAAAAACTCATCTGATATGTCAGTGATCATTATTCTTATCGTTGTCAGTATTTTGGTAGCCCTTTTTTTTCTGGCTATATTTTTCTGGGCTGTTAAAACAGGACAGTTTGACGATACTGTTTCACCTTCAATCCGCATGCTATTTGATGATAAAAAGCAATCAAAATCCAAGGAAGAAATAGGAGATAAAGAACAGAAAAAAGGAAAATAACCTACTTCCTGACCAAACAGATTGTTTGGATTAAGTTGCTAAAAAGGACTCTTTAAAAAAATGCCTATAGGAGCTTATAAAATATATCCTGGTGGTTCGAAACAAAGGATAAATTGGTCATTAATTTTGATATAGAAGTTTAAAAAAGGGATGGATTTTTTGTAAACTAGTATGAATTAATATGCGATCCCATGAAAAAGCCTAATTTACTTGTCCTGTTTTTATTTATTTCTATCGGTCTCTTTGCTCAAAACTTTGATCGGGCCAAATTGGATAGTTTGTTTGCTCGGATTGATTCAAATCAGAAGGGAATGGGCAGCGTTTCCATTTTTTCTGAAGGAAAGGAAGTGTATAAAAATTCCATTGGATTTGCGGATGTTGCTGTAGGTATTAAGGCCAATTCCAATACAAAATACAGGATTGGTTCTATTACAAAGACTTTTACTGCAGCCATCATTATGCAACTTATTGATGAGAAAAAATTAAACCTTGAATCCAGACTTTCAGAATTCTATCCGGAAATTCAAAATGCTGAAGAAATAACAATTGAATACCTGCTTCGGCACCGAAGTGGTATTTATAATTTTACCAATGCACCAGAATATCTGAGTTGGATGGTAAAGCCAAAGACCAGGGAAGAACTTGTTCAGATTATTACAGACGACGGAAGTGTATTCTCACCCAATGAAAAAATGGAATATTCAAATTCTAACTTTGTGCTTCTGTCATTGATCGCTGAAAAAATTGATGAAAAAGATTTTGCCGAAATCCTTCGTGACCGCATCACCATTCCACTAAAATTAGCAAATACCTATTACGGAGGCAAAATAAATTCAGCTCAGAATGAAGCCTATTCTTATACAAAATTCGGGAAAATGTGGGAGTTGGCAACTGAGACGGATATGAGCATTCCGATGGGAGCAGGTGCGATCGCATCGACTCCAACTGATTTAAATTTATTTTATAATGCTTTGTTTGATGGAAAGGTTGTGACTCCGGAATCGCTTATGGCCATGCAATATACTGTGGATAATTTTGGATTGGGAATGTTTAAAATACCATTTTATGAAAAACAGGGTCTGGGGCATAATGGCGGTATTGATGGATTTCAATCAAACGTCGGGTACTTTCCGGCAGATAAATTTTCAGTGGCTTACACAACAAACGGTGTTGTGATGCCGATGAATGACATCCTGATTGGTGTTTTAAGTATTTATTTTGGAAGAGAATATGAGCTGCCTGAATTCAAACCAGCCCTCGAACTAAAAAGTGAAGATCTAGACCAATACCTGGGCGTTTATTCCAGTGCAAGTTTACCAATGAAAATTACGATAACCAAGCAAAGCAATATTCTAGTCTGTCAGGCAACTGGTCAACCTTCTTTTCAGCTTGAAGCTTATGAAGAGCATAAATTTAAATTTGACCAGGCTATGCTCAAGCT
>JAHEMV010000604.1 GCA_024643455.1 Cytophagales bacterium | reverse complement strand
TAAACGCTTTAACGAATAATCTTACAAAGCCTTCACATTTTATTAACATTTTTTGTTTTATTCAAAATTTTGGAGCAAATTTAATTGGCTGTTAATCAACAATATTTCTGTTGATTTAAAAGTATTTCCCAACTTTACTTTTGAATTTCAAAAATGAAACCTTAACAGTTTCTCCCTATTAGGTTATGGTTTAACCATTAAATCAACCTATATGAAAAAAAATTACGCTTTTTTGATACCCCTGTTCTTTTTGCTTTTCACATTTAAATTTTATGCACAATCACCCTATTGCGACTGTAAGTTGTCAGATGCACAATCGGGAAGTTTTAGTGATTATCCTGATGATGGTTTTGGGTCCTGGAATTTATCTACGGATTATAATATCCAAAACAATGGTGGTTTTTTTGTATTTACTTCAACTAATAATAATCCTTATGGTGATTGGAATTACGACGGAGATATTGATACCGCCTGGAATGCATGGGGATTATATGCCAATTCTGGTGATGTAGCCAGTGCCACAAGAGATTTTGACACTCCAATGTCAGTAGGAGACCAATTTAGTATAAAAATGGATAATGGAGAGGTTGATTTGGGAGGCTATGTTGGTTTCGGCCTTCAAAACTTCAGTGGTGAGAATCTGATTGAATTCTCTTTAAGTGGTGGTGATTATGAATATAAATTAAACGCATATGGCGGTCCTTTGGGAACAGGAATTGGATTTACATTTGAGGGTCTATCGTTAACATTCACTCTTACCAGTTCTAATACAGTTCAGGTTGACATTACAGATTTATTGGGATATCAGACCACAATAAATGGAACACTTCTTAATCCATCAGGTGGGCAAACCATAAGTAGAATAAGTATGTTCAACGACAATGCCGGTTTTGGCAGTACAAGTGATGTATTTTTTAATTCCTTACAACATTGTATTGCCGATATTATTCCTCCTACAGCGGTTTGTAAGGATGTTACGGTGTATTTAAGTCAAGGTGGTGTTTTAAACCTTGAAGATGTTAACAATGGCAGTACTGATAACTGCGGCATTGCCTCAATGTCTTTGTCTCAAACGGTGTTTGATTGTTCTGCGGTATCAGGAAGTACTGATTTATTCATATCAGAATACATTGAGGGTAGCGGTGAAAATAAATGTATTGAGATCTATAATGGTACAGGAGCTTCTATTAATTTATCGTCTTATAGTTTGAAATTTTATTTTAATGGAAACAATTCAGCGGGAACTACTATTGCTTTGACTGGATCTGTTGCTTCTGGCGATGTCTATGTAGTTTGTGATAATGGGGCGGCAGCAAATTTTTTAGCAGTTGCTGATCAGACGTCCACGTCCAGTTTCTTTAATGGTAATGATGCAATAGTTCTTTCGAAGAATGGTACGCCAATAGATATTTTTGGCCATATAGGGGAAGATCCGGGATCACAATGGGAAGTCTCTGGAAACGAAACAGCAGATCAAACTTTGGTCAGAAATCCC
Organism: Cytophagales bacterium; assembly: GCA_024643455.1. Taxonomy (GTDB): domain Bacteria; phylum Bacteroidota; class Bacteroidia; order Cytophagales; family Cyclobacteriaceae; genus JAAUQL01. The sequence continues at coordinate 1,534 of JAHEMV010000604.1, read as the reverse complement.
AATATTAAAGAAGGCAACACAGATGATGCGGCAGGTTTTCCTTCATTGGGTACAGAATGGACCGAATATGCAATAAATGATGCAACACATTTAGGTAAAGTATCGACACCTCACGTTGTGATCAGTCAAGTTTATGGCGGTGGTGGCAATAGTGGTACTACGTATAAAAATGATTTTGTGGAACTCTTCAATGCAGGTAATACCGCTGTCAATTTAGGTGGCTGGTCTATACAGTATGCATCAGCTACAGGAAATTCTTGGGCAGTAACAACACTGTCAGGCACCATTCAGCCCGGACAATATTATTTGGTTCAGGAAGCCGCTGGAGCAGGTGGAACAACATCTCTTCCTACACCAGATGCTAGTGGATCAATTGCAATGAGTGCCACAGCTGGAAAAGTGCTTCTAGCCAGTACAACATCAGCACTGTCAGGCACTTGTCCAACTAGTTCACTGATTATAGATTTTGTTGGATATGGAAATAGTGCAAATTGTAATGAAGGAAGTGGAACGGCCCCACAATTATCCAATACCACTGCTGCAATAAGAAGTGAAAACGGTTGTACTGATACTGATAATAATTCAGCCGACTTTGCCACAGGAGCACCTACACCACGAAACAGCGCAAGCCCATTGAGTCCATGTCCAGATGATTCTTTAACAGTGACCTTAACAGTAACGGATTATAGCGGAAATGTGTCAACCTGCTCAGCAAAAGTGACCGTAGTTAATGACTTGGCCTCAGAAAATATATGTATAGAGAATATTGTAGTAAACAACGAACCAGAACAATGCGGTGCCGTGGTTCATTTTCCATATAACTGTGCCTTTAATTACAGTATGGATTCTGGCTCGCTTTTCGATGCTGGAACCACAACAGTTACAATAACCAATGGAAGCGGAATTGAACAATGCACCTTTGATGTTATAGTAAATGATACTGAAGTACCCGTATTTGCATCATGCCCAGAATTCATTCAGATAGGTCTTGATCCTGGACAATGTGATATAGCAGTAACTTGGACGCTCCCAGAAGGTACAGATAATTGTCCAGGAGCTATAATCAACTCTAATTATAACCCTGGAGATACTTTCCCTGTTGGGGGAACCTTGGTTGAATATACTATTACAGATGGAGCCAATAATGTTGCCAATTGTAGTTTTTATGTCTTTGTATATGAAAATGAGCCCATTACATTAACCTGTGCTCCCATTGAAACCAATATAAATCTTGACCCCGGTTCATGTGTGGCATCCTTGGTGATTCCACAACCGGAAGCCACAATTAATTGTGGTGGTGGCTATATACAAAATGCGTATACCGAAATTTATGCTTTTAATAGTAATTATAATTTGTTTTTAGATAATACCTTCGTTGGGTACGGCGAAGGAGGATTGGAGAATCCAAGACCTATGGTTTTTGGTCCCGATGGTAATTTATATATAAGTAATAGTGTACCAGGCAATGGAAATATTTTAAGGTTTGATGGAAACACAGGTGACTTTATTGATGAATTTGTGCCTCTCGGTTCAG
>JAHEMV010000603.1 GCA_024643455.1 Cytophagales bacterium | reverse complement strand
GTGTATGTACACCTTCCTGTAGATAAATTAGCAGCATTTTAATATCCGGACAACTTAAAGTTGTTTCCACGCAGTATTTCCTGCCTTTTCCAATTAAAATTCCAAACCACCTACGGCTCATCCATTTCCGCCAACGGCTCAAAGTAGTTTCTCCCTAAACAGAATATGACTCAATTTCGAAGAAAGATCAATGTTTAGTTTGACCTGACCATAATAAAGCATCAGGTAAACCAAATAAGCTTTCATTAAAACAACTGCACATCGATTGAGTGTATATGGAGGTGTCCTAGAGCCTTGTGCTCAGGTAGATCATAAAATGAATTATTCCAAGGGGATCAACATATAATAATCTGAATATTCCTTTTCGACTCAGACACAAAAACTCTTCATGTATTAAGCCAATTATTGTGCAACCGCCAACAAATATATCAGCTCCTTTTACCTCAACCTTTACACAAGATATACCTGAATTGCTAACAGCATTAGGATGCTCCATTGCCATTACTACCTATCAGGCAAGTAAAGTAGTATTCATCAGTCCTAATCGGGCCAAGCAACGACTAACGATATTGCCCAGAACCTTCAATGCACCCATGGGTATCGCCATTCAAGGGGACAGGCTGGCTTTGGCTTCAAAGGATGAGATTACGGTATTTGAAAATTCGAAGGAACTGGCTGTGCATTATCCGCAGAAAAAGAACACCTATGACAGCATGTGGCTTCCACGCATTACGTATTATACGGGTCAGGTAGATATGCATGATATCGCCTTTGGGGATGATGGTATTTATGCCATCAACACCTCGTTTTCTTGTCTGTGCAAAGTAGATGGACAATACAATTTCAAACCCATCTGGCAGCCCTTCTTTATTGACGCATTTGCCTCTGAGGACCGCTGCCACTTAAATGGATTAGTTCTGGAAAATGGGAAACCAAAATATGTTACTGCCTTAGGTACATCCAACACCTACCAAGGGTGGAGAGAGGGGATTGTATCCGGAGGCATCTTAATGGATATCGAGACCAATAAAATAGTCTTAGAAAACCTGGCCATGCCCCATAGCCCCAGGTTGTTTAACAACGAATTGTACATGCTTCTTTCTGCGACGGGAGAACTAATCAAGGTCAATCCCATTGAGAAATCATATACAATCATCCAACAATTTGAAGGCTTTTGCAGAGGGTTAGCCATCTATACAGACTATGCTTTTATCGGGTTTTCCAAATTGAGAAAAAACTCAAGTTCCTTTGGGGCATTATCACTATACGATCGGGCGGATTTCGCTGGGATAAAAATAATCCATCTGCCCTCCAATCAAACGGCAGGAGAGATAACTTTTCAAAACAGTATAGAGGAAATTTATGAATTGGCCATACTGCCGAATACGATTCAACCCAATATTATAAGTACCATGACCGATATCCACAAACTGGCTTTGGCGATACCGGGCATGACCTATTGGGCTAAGCCCGAACATTCCAATTTATCATAGACCATTACTTTAAATCTAAGATTATGAAAAATCAAATACTCCTTTTCAACCATTGGCTAAGCGCCTATACCAAATGCAAACATAAGCTCGCTAACTTGCGCAATGCCGATCAAAACATCAAGCGGCGGAATCATCTGGAAAAAAATATTGCAAAGCTCTATAAAAAACTAAACCACCTTCTGGCTACTATCCAACAGGCTGCGCTGACAACAGCAACTTTTGGGGCATTGCTCATAACCGCACAAACTTCCCAAGCACAATCTTTTGCTTTACCGGTAACCAATCCTTTTTCATTAACTCCTTTTGAGTCTCCGCAAAGAATGAGTCTGGCAGATCTGGATGGTGATGGCGATCTGGATTTACTCTCAAGTCCAGATAGCTATAATGATGGTTCCTTTTATTATTACAAGAATATCGGAACAAAATATACACCTGTTTTTGACACTTTGCAAACTAATCCTTTTGGACTCATATCGACAGGCGGTTATAATTATCCGGTCATGGTGGATTTAGATGCTGATGGAGACTTGGATATTATGGCCGGCGGTTGGGGTGGATACATCTATTTTGAGAATACCGGGAATAATACTAATCCTGCTTTTCCCGGAGGAGAAATTACTCCTTTTGGGTTAAGTGATGATTGGTCGGGAGCCCCATCCTTTGCAGATTTGGACGGTGATGGCGATTTGGATATACTAGCTCCTTATTTTTATGGTGATAATGCTTATTATGAAAATACAGGCAGTGTGAATGAGCCACATTTTGCGACAAAAATTTTTAGTCCTTTTGGACTTTCTTACATTTCCGCCGCAGACATAGAGAATTTCGAACTCACTGACTTAGATGGTGATGGTGATTTTGACATTTTAGCCGGAACCTTCGGTGGAAAACTTAAGTATTTTGAAAATATTGGAAATGCTTCGAATCCTTTATTTGGTAATGCTCAATTAAATCCTTTTCTTCTAGAAACCCCACCAACACCTCCTACCACTACCATTCCAAAAAGCATTTTTCCTGCTTTTGGTGATTTGGATGGAGATGGTCATCAGGATATTCTGGCATCCATTTATGAAGGAGACTTTCTGTTTTACAGGAATGAAATAATTAATGCAATTCCATACGCATTGACTGATCATGCGCCAACGTTTAAACTATATCCCAATCCGAATCATGGGCAGTTCAACATCGATTCTGAAGTACCTGCTATTGTTCAAATTATAGATGCATCAGGCAATATCATCGACACCAGGAATATAACTAATGGAATAGAAACTATTGATTTAGTAAAGGCTGTGAATGGTATTTATATGGTAAAGATCAATTCCAATGGACGGTCATCAGTGCGTCAAATGGTGATTGAAAAATAATTCAGCATCCCCTATTATTAAATCCCCAAGTCTGTGCTGGGGGGTTTTTTGACTATGTATTGGTCTCTGATGAGACACAGAATTATTGGTATTTCTATTTGCAAGACAAGCTTAAAATCACTTGCTTTTTAACGCTGCCTTGTCAAGATAGGATCAGGATATAATCCTAAA
>JAHEMV010000125.1 GCA_024643455.1 Cytophagales bacterium | reverse complement strand
TGCAGCAAGCAAATACATTGTCAATTCGAGTGTGCTCATCGTAATGTAATCTAAATAGTATTGTGATCTATTATTAAAAACTAATTGGTAATCCTTACGAATCCAGGATCTTGATGAAACACAAAATCCAAGAATTATTTTGGACCTTTTTCAGTCTGTGAACTGACATTAACAGCTACAACTTCATGGAGAGTGACCTCCATTTTAATTAAAACTGCATTTCTGAAGCATTTTTTTCAGAAAATTGCTTATACAATTTAAACGAATTTTATAGCCAAAGAGTTCAACGGCCATAGGAGCTTTATTATTTTGAAAAATTAAGGATGTGCCTAATTAAGTCCACTACTATTTCTGATTTAGAAATAGGTGAACTACAGAAAAAAAAATGACTTGAGTTAGAAACATTATTCTTCATAAAAAAAGGTTTGAATTTCTCCAAACCTTTTTTGCTTTCTTTAATTGAACATTAAATCTTTGGTTCCCAACCTGGTTCGTAATCCCGACTCCATAATTTCATGGCTTCCCGATCATAAATTCGTCCATTCTTTTCATCAACATCAAAACCCTTTCCTATTCGGGATGAGATATTTGCATAATGAGTCAACAATTGACTTACAACGCCTTGCTCAATCGGTGAAGTTAATTTTTCTTTTCCGCGAATCGTTTCAAAAAAGTTCATTGCATGCATGGTGGTCATTCCTCCACCTCCGCCCAGGTTTATTCCTCCTTCGTCTCCAGCACCTTTCTTTTCTTTTACCAATTTTCCTTTAAGATCATACAACCGATATCCTCCTCTGTTTACAAATACTGATCCTTCACTGCCGTAGATGATGGTTCCTCTATCAGCGCCAAAGGTATCGTAAGCATTTCTGCTTTGTCCTTGCCATTGAATCAAACGATTATTCGCGAAATGAAATGAAGCCTCCATTGTATCGTACATACTCCAACCATCGTTTACATAATGGAATTTGCCTCCATTTACATCTACATGCATTGGATAAACAACATCCAGTGCCCAACGGGCAACGTCCAGTTCATGCGTTGCATTATTCCCCATTTCCGCAGTTCCGTAATCCCATCCATACCAATGCCAATTGTAATCCCAGGTGTCGTGTTCATATTCTTTTCTTGGAGCTGGGCCCTGAAATAGATCCCAATCCAATCCTTCTGGAGGAGCCTGTTTTTTAGGTATAGGTACTTCGCCTCTGCTATTAGTATAAAATGCAACAGCTTTATAGGCATTACCGATGACACCATTATGGATATCTTTGATAATCTCCTGCGATTCTGGTGAAGAGCGTTGTTGGTTGCCCATCTGAACTACTTTATTGTATTTCTGTTGGAAGGCTACAACAATTTCCCCTTCCTTGGGATTGTGGCTACATGGTTTTTCCAGATATACGTGCTTCCCAGCTTCCATAGCCATACAAGCTCCGGGTGTATGCCAGTGATCTGGAGTAGCATTGAAAATGGCGTCCACTTTAGTGTCTTCCAACACTTTTCGGATATCATTTTCCAGAACAGGTTTATTTTTAATGATCTTAGTAAAATTTGCCGCAGCTTTTTCACGCTGGCTTTTCATGACATCACAAAGGTATAGAAGCTCTACGTTGCTTTCTTTTCGTGAAATTGGATCATAATATGCGCCTAGTCTTCGCCCTAGCCCAATGATGGCAATATTTAATCGATCATTGGCACCAATAATTTTAGAGTAGCTTTTTGCTGATGACGCCAGTACTGATCCGGCAATAGAAACTCCAGTGGCACTTGCAACAGCCTTTTTCAAAAAATTTCTTCTGTTCGAACTCATATTTATAGTTTTAGAAGTATGTCATATTATTTTATTTTTAAAAATAAGAAAATAAATTCTGCAATCGTTTGCACGAAATAAAAAACAATTCTCTTGTTAAAAAATTGATTACTAGTTGCGGCGATCATCCTCCACAATACCATAGTGATAGCTGTCTTTCCATTCGCCACGTATTGGCAGTACTTTTCTTCTTACACCCTCTCTTGTCATGGATAATTTTTCCAACACTCTAATGGATTTTTCATTCTCTGTTGAAACACCGGCCTCAATTTTATGCAAATGAAAATCTTCAAAACCGGATTTTATCAATGCCTTTCCAACCTCCGTGGCGTACCCTCTACCCCATGACGATGGCAATAGTTTATAATAAATTTCACCCAATCTGAACCGGTCAGCAGTCAACGTCATTCCTGCCAATCCGATAAAATCACCATCGGCTTTTTTGGTGATTTTCCATGTATACAACTTCCTGATTTTAGATTTCTGGTCTTCGATCGTAGGTCGAATAATCTCTTTGGTTTCATCCTCACTTAGAGGAATACCAAGGGTATTGTACTCATCAACTTCAGCAATCGAATGCAAGTGATGAATATCATTGAGATCATCCCATCCAATTTCAGTAAGTACGAGTCTTGCTGTTTCTATTTTCATGATTGGCTTTTAAGCTAAACTTTATACTTTTCAAAAACTTTATCCCAGGGGGCACGCATGGGTCTTTGAAGCATTCTATTGGCATTTTCATTATTTACAAATTTTTCATTTTCAGGATCCCATTCAAGATCCTGCTTGAGTATCATTGCGATATTTCCTAGGTGTGCAATGGTTATAGAACGATGTGCCACTTCAACCGGTGCAATAGGTTCATCCCTTGAATAAACGCAGTCTATAAAATTTCGATAATGATCATCGCTTTTATATAAATGGATTTCATCCTTACCGATTACACTCTCCAATATAGCAGGATCACTTGCCCCATGCTCTCCTCTATCTGACCAGACAGAGCCTTCAGTGCCTTCGAACGTTACCCCAAATTTTTCATTACTTGAAACAATGAGATTAACTCCATTTTCATACAACGCTTCAAAATAGTATTGAGAAGCTGTATTCCAAACCGGATGTAAGGCACAGCTACTTTTTGCTTTCTGAATCTTCACTGGCCCAGTATATTCAGTATCCATTCCCCATTGAGCAATATCAGGATGATGACCTCCCCAATCCGTCAATTGGCCACCGGAATAGTCCTGTATCCATCTAAAATTTACAAAAGTGCGGCAAGGGCTATAAGCAGCAATCGGTGCAGGACCTAGCCACATTTCAAAGTCAAAATCCTTTGGAACTGCCTGAGGATAGAAATTAAGCCCCGTCCGTCCATAGTCAGGGGTGCCGGCAGGCAAACCACATCTTACGGTTTGCAGGGCTCCAATTCTTCCGTTTCGCACCAATTCGCATATTCTTCGAAAATGATGATTGGAACGTTGTTGACTCCCTGTTTGCAATATTACATTATGTTTTTTTACTGCGTTACTCATTGCTCTACCTTCACCGATTGTTAAAGAAAGAGGTTTTTGACAATAAATATCCTTTTTTTCATGAGCAGCCATCAGTACAGGAATGCTGTGCCAGTGATCAGGAATCGCCACCAATACTGCATCAATATCTTTTCGCTCCAAAACTTCCCTGAAATCCGTGAACTCTTTAACTCCACTAAATTTCTTACCTGTTTTCTCTGAATAAAATGTTTCAACTTCTTTTCTTAAAACCTCACGACCTGCTACAATCCCGTCCCAGTACCCGGCACTCTCTCTATTCACGTCGCAAATCGCCGTAACTTGAACACGTTCATCCTGCAAAAATGCCCTGGTATCATTTGTCCCCTGATTACCGGCCCCAATCACTGCCAGATTAATACGATCCGAAGGTGCTTTCTTGGAACACGATTCCAATATCATTGGGGCAGCTAACACTGCTGCTGTAGCAAGTCCTGACTGCTTAATAAAATTTCGCCTGTTTGATTTTTCCATTGAATTAATACTTATTTCCTTTCGCTAAAAATTATATTTTTTTTCATTATCAATTTATAACTTTTATTGTAATTAGATGGAATAGTATGCAAACGAATTTGATTTGGTTTTTAAACACCAATTTGAAGTCCTGCTTATCTTATTTCATGATTATTGATTATATTAAATCAAGTTAATCCAACACACGAATGAATAGTAATACAAAAATCCATCTGATCATTTTAGTAGGTTTATTATTATCCTATAGTTTGCCATCATTTGGCCAGGAAATATATACTGCCAAAGGATATTGGGCTGAATTAAATAATGAAAATTATAAAAAAATCCTTGATAAAAAATCGAAAGGTGATTCTCTCACCGTGGATGAAACCTATTACCTGGAGGATTTCGAAGCCTATCTGAATAAATATTACCAGCGGATGTCTGAGGATGAAAAGCGCTTATATGAGCAGAATAAAGACCAATGGGAAAATCAACCCAAAGCTTCTGAAGTTGCACAGAAGGAAGATTTTAGCTTAAGAACAAAAGACAGGCTGGTCAATGGTCTTTATGGCGCTTATTATGGAGCGAGCCTGGTGGCAATTATGGAAGCTGATAATGAAGGTGTTATTATTGGAGTTCCCTTGATCATGGCTGGATTATGGCAATTGGGTCCTGTGATCAATCCTAAAAAGTACGAAAACATTCAGATTGCAACCATTCGTGCTGGAAATACAGGGAAATTTTTGGGCTTGATTTACGGTGGATCTCTAGGATTAGCCATAGGAGGAGACTCCGAAAACTCATATAAAGGGATACTAGGACTGTCAACTTTAGGCAGTATTGGTTTAGGAGAAATCGCATTTCAAATGCAAAAGAAAAAGCAACTATCAGAAGGTTATGTCGAAATGGTTCGTCATTATGGAATATTGGGACCAGGAGTAGGTGTTATGGGATATTTGTCAATAGATGAAAATCCAAATATCATTGGAGCTTCATTGTTAGCAGGGGGAATTGGAGGCGTTTTGATTGGAAACAAGGTCGCTAAAAATTATGATTATGGCCCTGGTGATGTGGATGTAATCAGTTCACTAACTCTGATCACTACAGGATTGGGTTTTACTGCTATTTCAAGCAGTTTAGATGACGGATTTAACAGGGGATTAATTTTAATACCAACTGCAACGGCTGTAGCCGGTACTATTTTTGGACAACGTTCAGTAAAAGGTGCCCATCTGACCAGGCAACAAGGCAGCACGGTAAATTTGGCTACCAGTGGTGCTGCACTTATTGGTTTAGGTATAGTTACGATAGCAGAGTCAAATGAGTCAGCAGTATGGATTGGAGTCCCGTCTGCCCTAGCGTTGATTATGCATCAGACTTTGTTCCATTCCTATAAAAAGAAAAACCTAATGAATGGGTTTAACATGGGAAAAGAAAATAAAAATCAATTCCAGTTTTCAGTGAAAGTGATGCCTGAAAATTATTTCGCTAATAAACAATTATCAGAAAGCCTCATGGCAAGAAATCCAGAGTTAGCCTTTCCTATTATTAAAATGAAACTGGCTTTTTAAATTTTTTTTGAGTTTGATACTAAAATAGGTTAAAAATCATTTCTCTGGCAATGCCAGAGAAATGATAATGGCCTAACGAGAAGACATCACAAAATCAATTCCCAACCTGGCCTTGGCTCTCTTTTAACTAATCCTTTAGCATATTCCAATGCGTTGACCTCTTCCCATTCTGTGTTGTAACGCGGATTTCCATTTGCATTGTTAACAATAACAGCCTTTGGAATACCTATTTTCTCATCCGGTTTAATATTTGTGAATTGCATATTTTCTCCATCCCAACGCAATATCCGATTTAGACTTGAAAGCCTTGAAGCCACTGTTCCCATAACAACGACTTCATTGAATGGTCCTGCATATTCAAAATGCGATTTTGTTTTCACGCGTTGCTCGGGGCTTTCTTTACAGGCTCTAACCCAGTCCTTTTCATGACCATCAAGACCTTCAGGAACTAATCGCTCATTAACAATTACTTCGTGGTTTACAAATTTTTCTCTTGGCAAGTAAATTGGATCTTTTGCATAACATCCGACAATGATTTTTCCTTTAGTGCCAATAAACATAACTCCACCATCTTCATCACCCATTTCTACGCCATCTTCCAATTCTATCGGACGGTCAGGCATCAGGCCACCATCATACCAGGTTAGTTTCACTTCTGGCATATTTACCTTTTTGTAAGATTCGCGCTCTGGGAAATAGAAGGTTATTTTCTCCGATTCTGCAGGAGAATCTTTAGTCCATTTTGAGACGCTTGCTTCAACCCCCACCGGATAATTTAACCGCAGTGAACGCATTGCAATATCCAAAATATGACAAGCCATATCGCCCAAGGCACCTGTTCCAAAATCCCATCGTCCACGCCAGTTCCATGGATGATATGCTGGATGATAAGGTCGCTCAGGAGCTGGACCAAGCCACAAATCCCAGTTTATTGCACCAGGTTTTTCAAAGGTATCTTCAGGAAAATTCAATCTCTGCGGCCAAAGTGGACGGTTTGTCCAGGCGTATACTTCCCGAACTTCACCAATATCTCCATTCCATATACTTTCGCAAACCCGGGCTGTATCTTCATTGGAAGCACCCTGATTGCCCATTTGAGTGGCTACATTATATTTTTTTGCAGCTTGGGTCAAGGTTCTTGACTCGTAAACATTGTGCGTGAGTGGTTTCTGACAATACACATGCTTACCCAGTTTCATTGCTTCAAGGGTAATTTTTGCATGTCCATGATCAGGTGTAGCAACGATTACTGCGTCAATCTGATCACCTATTTCTTCGAACATCTTACGATAATCCTGGTAGGTATAGGGTTCTATTTTATCCGGAAATTCTTCTTTGAATTGTACTAGTCTATTTTTGATGGGTCTTTCATCTACATCGCAAAATGCCACAATATTCTCATCGGCACATTTACGCATGTTATTGAATCCCATTGACAATCCGATCAGTGCGATGTTTAGTTTCCCTTCTGGAAAAACCTTTTTCTCTGCGCATCCTGCTGTAAGGTATGCCGGCACAGCAGCAACTGAAGCTATAATAGCAGCAGATTTAACAAATTCGCGCCTTTTCATCTTGAGCTCATTTTTCATTCGCTTATCATAATTTGGGTTAAAAATAATTTATCTTCTTGGGATATTTTGTCAATACATAATGTACTATACAATCAGATAAATCGTACTATTTCAAGGCTATATTTTTTAGAATGAATAGATTATTCTAGGATTTGTTACGCTTGTTGGAGATGATCGATTAAGCGATTTATGCGTTGGGGATACTTAAATTTTTCTTTTCTAGAGGATGGATTTTCATGGAGTGATTTTCCTATTTTACTAGAATATAGTTCTCATTTAACTACTTTAACTAGTAGTTAAATATAAAAAAAAGGAACTCTGGAAGCTCCTTATTCATATTACTATGCGTTTGTAATTATTTATAATTTACCTTGAATCAACCTCCACTAGCGTCATTTATAATTATTAATCATGCGGATTTTATCTTTTAAGGCCGATAGGCATTAATCAAAATCAAATATGTTGCACCTGATTCGCAAATTCAGATTTATTAAATTCGCTGAAGAAACGTTGAGAATTTTGAAAGGGTATTTTTTTAAATAGTTTCCTATATGTGCAGGTTGCCCTGATAAATGCTTCATCAGAAGAGGCGCTCCCGTTAAGATATTTTAGGAAGAACTTGGCAAAATTTCGAAATTCATTTTTGTCTGTTTGCATTGGCTTTTTTTCAACTTCCATAGCTATATATTTTGAGTTCAGGTTAATTTTTTTGGTCCTATCCAGTATTTTTCTGGAGACTATCTTAATTAAAATATTTGATAAATACAATTATATATCAATATTATTATGTAATTGTAACCGATAACCTGCACTAAATTTCTGCCTAAGTCGATTCTAACAACAAATAGAGAAAATAAAAACTCTGAAGTTTGTGACGTTTTCTTGTTTAAGGATACAAAAAAACGTCACTTTTTAATTAAGTGACGTTTTTGATTTCTTGAATAAAAAAAGATTTAAAAATTGATGGTTAAAATAGAATTAAATTCCTCTAAAAAGTTCCACAGTCTCCAAATATTGGGGTACAGTAACATTCCAACCAAATTTCTCCCTAATCGTTTCGGCAAAACTTTGAGACGACTTAGGTTCTCCATGGACAATAAAGGTATTTTTAGGATGCGATTTGAAATTGTTCAGCCAGGAAAGCATTTCTGAACGGTCTGCATGTGCAGACAATCCTTCGATTTTCTCAACATGACACACAACTGGAATCTCGTATCCAAACATTTTAATTTTCTCTTCACCATCCAGAATCCTTCGGCCTCTTGTCCCTTCGGCCTGATACCCCACAAATAAGACCGTATCATTTTCATTTTGCAACCTGTTGTATAAATGATGCACAATCCTACCTCCAGTACACATCCCACTAGCGGATATGATGATTGCATCGCTTTTAACATAATTGAGTTGTATGGACTCTTCCTGGCTTCTTCGATACTGGATATTTTCAAAATCAAATACGGAATGGTGGTTGGCAAGATCAAAATCATCTAGTTTATGATACTCGAAAAATTGTTTATGGAGCCTGGTGACACTGATTGCCATTGGGCTATCTACATATACCGGAATATTTGGGATGGCTCCTTTTGTAATCAAGGTCTTCATATAATACATTAGAAGCTGCGTACGCCCAACAGAAAAAGCTGGAATCAACAAACAACCTCTACGTTCCATTGCTCTGTTAATGATCTCAGCAAAGGCTTCCATAGGATGATTAATGGGATTTTCGCGATCACCGTAGGTAGATTCCATAAAAAGAATATCAGCATCAGGCACGGGTTCCGGTGGATAAAGCATAGGGTCCTGGCTTCTTCCCAAATCACCGCTAAAAACGATCTTCTTGGTTTGCTCATCCCCTATCAAAGTGAGTTCGAGCGTTGCTGCACCAAGGATATGTCCTGCGTTTCTAAATTTTACCGCAATTTTTGGATGAATATTTATCTCACCTTCATAGTCAGTAACTTTAATAAGAGGAAATACCTTTTCAACATCATCAGCAGTGTACAGTGCCAAAGGCTCAGCGTGCTTTGAATATCCTTTTTTCTTGGCCCAATTGGCTTCTTCCTCCTGTAACTTCGCCGAATCCAGCAGCATAATTTTCATCAGTTCCATAGTGGCTTCGGTACAATAGATTGGACCTTCAAATCCCTCTTTTATCAATTTTGGTAAATACCCTGTATGATCAATATGCGCATGGGTGATGATTATGGCATCTATAGTTGCGGGATCTATTGGAAATGGCTCCCAGTTCAACAACCTCAATTCTTTTAAACCCTGAAACAACCCCGAATCAATAAGAAGTTTGAAATCATCAATTTCTAAATAATGCCTTGATCCTGTAACCGAACCCGCTGCTCCTAAAAATTTTGCCCGAACATTCATATGCTAAAAATAAGGTGTATAAATAATTTTGTTCAAAATAGAAATAATTGATGCTATATAAAATAGAGTGGTGGAATATATTGGGTGTTAGGTGCAGTGTTTGTCTATGGAATCGAGCTAACTCGTTTTCAATGCTTAAACTTAATGCCTACAACATCTTTCTTACAGCTATAAAAAATTTCTAAATGGAATAAGCTTGAATCGATCTCCTTTTCTATATGAATTCTCTTGAGCAGGAAGTTCTAGAAACCCATCACTAACGAGCAAGTTGGCATGGTCACCGGATCCTTTTCCCATTTTTGGGTAAGCCAGAAGTTGCCCGCTTTCGCCAATTTGGATCTTTACCTGTAAAAAATAAGTAAGGTTGGTTTTCAAATCAATATCTTCCGCAAGAATTGCATATGTATTTGGTAATAATTTTAATCCCAAACTTTTCTTCAACCAGGGAACCAGATATTTGTGATAGCAAAGAAACGTGGATACAGGATTTCCGGGAAATGCAAAAACTACTTTTTCATCATTTCTTATCCCAAACCAGAACGGCTTCCCTGGTTTTTGTTTGATTCGATGAAAGCGCTTTTCAACACCCAATTCTTCTAAAGTCTCAGGCACAAAATCAAATTTTCCCATGGACACACCACCGCTTAATATGATGATGTCATGGATTTTTAATGCTTTTTCGAGCTCTATTTTCAGATTAGCCTTATCATCTTTGAAATGGTAAAGTTCAGCTTTCAAACCAAACTTTTTTATCTCTGCTGCAATGGCATAGACATTTGAACGACGGATTTGATGTGGCAGAGGTTTTTGATGAATTTCTACTAACTCATTTCCAGTGGAAATGATACCAACCACTGGATTTTTTGTTACCCATACTTCTGTTGATCCTACTGATGCAGCAACAGCTATTTCAGGAGTTCCAATTAATGCTCCCGCTGAAATTAATACCTCTCCTTTCTTTTTATCCGTCCCCTGTTTATGGATATTCTTTCCTTTTTTGAGATCGGTCAGTTTAATGGTTGCCAGTTGATTATCATTATCTAATTCGATATCTTCATAAGGGATCACTACGTTCGTTCCCAATGGAATTATAGCACCCGTCATTACTTCAAGACAAGCACCTTTATTATTCAAAGTCAATTGTGGCGAACCTGCAGCCTGCACCCCATCGATTTTAAACAATCGTATCCCCTTTTTAAAATCTTCAATTTTAATAGCGATTCCATCCATCATCACACGGTCGAATGGCGGAAAATCCATATCAGCTATAATAGGTT
The DNA here is from genome assembly GCA_024643455.1 of Cytophagales bacterium. GTDB lineage: Bacteria > Bacteroidota > Bacteroidia > Cytophagales > Cyclobacteriaceae > JAAUQL01. The sequence continues at coordinate 722 of JAHEMV010000125.1, read as the reverse complement.
GTCTCAAAACCCGTCCCATGGCTTTCTCAAGAGGAACCTTGATTTTGGGCAATTTCAATATAGAATCATTTATTATTTTTATGGCTTCCTCTACTGTAATCATTTTCATTTCAATTTATTCATGAAAAAAATCTTTACGTTGTACTATAAAGATTGGTAAATTTGAGCGAAAGCAACAAATAACAAAAACAATTGGCAATCAATTTGAAAAAATATAACTATGGGACAATTTAGTCATCTGGACAGTTCAGGTAAAGCGACCATGGTGGATGTCGGCAAAAAATCAGTTAGTCACCGGGTTGCAAGTGCTCAGGCTATAATCTATTTGCCGGATGAAGTGATGTCCCATTTCAATGGAAGCGATGTACAAACAAAAAAAGGTGGCGTTTTCCAAACTGCCATTCTAGCTGGGATTATGGGGGCAAAAAAAACAAGCGAGCTCATTCCACTCTGCCATCCAATCGGGTTGGATGACTGCTCAATTGATATTCAGGTTCATGGGAAAAATGAACTTATCATCACAACACATGCCAGCATAGAATCAAAAACCGGTGTGGAAATGGAAGCACTGACGGCTGCTTCCATTACAGCGCTTACTGTTTATGACATGTGCAAAGCGCTTTCACACGATATCATCATCAAGGAAATCAAATTACTTTCAAAATCAGGAGGAAAAAGTGACTACACCAGAACATAAGCACAGAAAGCATGGAAAAACTGCA
>JAHEMV010000124.1 GCA_024643455.1 Cytophagales bacterium | reverse complement strand
GCCAGATTAAACTCTGCATACCGCCCTCGCCGAATTAACTGCCAATTTCTCTCTTGTTGTGTAAAACTTTTATTTTTGTGTTTCATAGAGATTTCTCTATAAATTGGCAGAAATGCTTTTCCAACGTCCAACGTAAAATTGAAAAGCGTATCTTTTTCCTCTGACGTATTCAACCGATCAAAAAATATACCGCCAATACCTCTTGTTTCTTTACGATGTGTTATATAAAAATAGTCATCAGCCCAAGTCTTGAATTTTGGATAAAATTCGACGTCATAATTATCGCAAACTTTCTTAAGTGATCGATGGAAAAATGATGCATCCTCCAGGTCAATATAATGTGGCGTCAAATCCATGCCACCTCCAAACCACCACTTTCCATCATTCGTTTCAAAATATCGAATGTTCATATGAATGATCGGTACGAAAGGATTTTGAGGATGCAATACGATAGAAACTCCAGTAGCAAAAAAATCTGTGGATTCTGGTGCATTACTTAGCTTTATCATATCTGGTGTTTTCCCAAATACTGCAGAGAAATTTACCCCTCCTTTTTCAATAAGAGCTCCATTTTCCATAACTTTTGAAATTCCACCTCCACCTTCAGGCCGTTCCCATCGATCCTGAACAAACTGGCCTTTGCCGTCTTCTTTTTCCAATGATTTTGTTATTGCATTTTGCAAGTCCTGGAATTGGTTTGATATACTTTCTTTGTTTATCATTTCTTTAAAATGGATACCCTATTGCGATATTCCAAATCGCCTGGCCTGGTTCACCTCCCAACTTATTCAGAGATATTTTATTGCCAATCCATCGTTTGCCTTCATCCCTGGCCGGGTCATACATTTTTACTCCATAGTCAAACCGGATGACCAGGAAAGAAAAATTAAGTCTCAAACCCAAACCCATACCAACTGCTATTTCTTTATAAAAACGATTGAATTGGAAGTCTGCACCGGGAAAAGATGGATTTTTGTAAAACTTCCATACGTTACCCGCATCGACAAAAAAGGCCCAATCTACAAAACCAATCAATTTGCTTCGATATTCCACATTTGCCTCCAATAATATTTCTCCGGGTTTTTCTATACTGTAATCAAACATGCCGTCTTTTTCAGGATTTTCATTTAAAGCCGGTTTTTGACTGCCGGGACCTAAGCGTCGGGGGGCCCATGCTCGAATACTGTTACTACCGCCCGCAAAAAAGAATTTTTCATAAGGCAATGTTTTATTATTTCCATAGGGATAAGCTACTCCAAAATTAAATCGTGTCGCTATGCCATTGGTTTCATTGATGGTCAAATGTCTTCTAAAATCGGAAGAGAATTTTAAATACTGAAAATGTTGAATCGTATCGCTTTTGTTTAAATCAAAATTCCTGGCATCGAAAAAATTATACATGGCGCCACCACTTTCAGTGTAGAGTTTTAAAAGCGAAGACTTATTTCCATAAAAATCATCCGGGTTAAAATTGTAAATCACCAAAAAGTTCATGGCACTTACAAAAGAAGGTTCAAAAGACTTGATGAGAGGGTTGCCTTCTTTTTCCAGATTTATCAGTTGCGCATAGAATGTAGAATCGGTAGTAGAATTGATAAAACTCAATTCTGAAAGGGTAAAACTATAGGCTTGCCGTCTTTCCTTTTGCCAGTTATAAACGAGGGCATTGGTAAAATTTGATCGTTGGTATTCGAGTCGGTTTGTATAGTTAAAGCCTGAGCGAATAACAGTATTGGGGTTATAAAGCCCAACTTTCTGCTTGAATCGTGTCGAAGAAGGAAGAATAAACTGTGGAAAGATTAAGGCCAATTTGGCACCTGATTCAACGCTGCTGTATACTTCGCCTTGCGTGGTGGCACTGGAAACGCCTTCAAATCCAAAATAACCAGTAATTTCCAGGTTCTCCAATCCTCCAAAAATATTCCGATCCTTAAGTGAAAGGTTATAAAAGGGACCGGGATAGCCTTGAGTTACATTTAAACCCACTTCATTGGTCATTGAGTATTTATTTAAAGGGCTTGTGAAAATATTGGCTACAAATAAATTTCCGGTTGTATCATAGTTGATGTTGATAAATTTAAAATTATCCAGATAAGCTAATTGTCTTTGTGTGTTTAGTGTATTGTTAATGCTGTAGGTACTGTCTGGATAAATAAAAACACGTTGATCCAATATTTTTTTAGAAAATCTTTTTTGATAATACTGATAGGTGATGCCATGATAATTAAAGAAGGACCTGCTCTCCTGCCTTGGTTTTGCACTGGCATCGGTTACAAATATGACAGAATCTAAAGTAAATTGTTTATGATATCCTCTCTTCACTGGATCATTTATAATCATATTGATTTCCACCTTGTATGGATGAAGGTCAGTAAGCACATCAAAGACGATATACTGCCTGCTAAAATCAAAATATCCATGGTTTTTTAACAGTTTTTCAATTCTGTCCCGCTCTTTTACCAAATTGTTTTGATCGTATGGATCACCAATGGTAAGCAGGCTTTCCGATTGATTTTGTTTTATTAATTTATAAATAACAGAATCTGTAGTAAAAAAGCGAATGGTATCTATAACATGGGGTTTGTCTTCTTCAATATGGTAGGTTACATAAGCTCTTTTACCACTAAATTTTGTCTTATAATCCAATGAGCTATTGAAGTATCCTCTATTTTGAAGGTATAGCTTCATTTGATCCACTGTTTTTATTATTAAATCCTCATCGTAAATGCTCACTTGTTCACCCCATCGCATAAGAATATTTCCTTCAGCAAGGTCGCGCATTTTTTTCTCTGTTTTTTTTGTTTTGGTAGCTTCCAGCTTCTTTATTTTTCGCTCATCACCCTGATGTTCTAGAATTTTACCCTCATATTTCTCATCAATTTGATCTATTTTACCTTCAATCTTGGCCGAGTCAAATCTTATTTCACCTAAATGGTAAACCCAGACATAGGGAGCGAAAGGGATTAAAGGAAATTTTTTGTTGGCTTTGGCTTGAAAGAGTGTTTCCAGTTCATCGTAGGAAATAGCATCATTGCCTTCGATATGTTGCCTTCGAAGCAAATATTCTTCATCTTGCAGGTGTCTGATACCCATGCAACCAGAAATAGACAAGGTTATAAAAATGGAAATGAGTAACCTGACAAAATGATTATTCAACTTTTCTTTTTCACTAATGATTTCGAAACAACAAGTAAAGTTTGTTAAAAGTTTGAAGTTAAAAAAATACAGGAAAAAAGCCGAATCATTTTTGGTCGAAGGTGCAAAGAATGTCATTGAATTACTGAACTCTGACTTTGTAATCCAGCATCTGTACCTCACTGATAAATTTTTACAGGAATATCCTGATGTCAGGAAGTCCTTTTCATCATATGAAATTTGTACCGAAAAAGAGCTGGTTGACTTAGGGACGTTCCAGTCAAATGAATATGCTCTTGCAGTGGCAGGGATGAAACCACATAAAACTAACTTATCAGATAATAATTTGATAATAGCATTGGACGATGTGAGTGATCCGGGTAATTTGGGCACCATTATTCGTATAGCAGATTGGTATGGGATTGAAGATATTGTAGCGAGCAAAGACACTGCTGATTTTTATAATCCAAAGGTTATAAATGCCTCAATGGGTTCTTTCACCCGAGTAGATGTGCATTATATGGATTTAGATCAATTTTTGAATCAAAATCAAACGCATGCCGTTTATGGCGCATACCTTGAAGGAGAAAACGTGCATGAATCAAAGTTGGTGTCACCTGCAATTTTGGTCATGGGCAATGAATCGAAAGGCATCGGTGAACAATTAAAGAGTCATGTAAACCACAAAATTACCATTCCCAGGTATGGAAAGGCAGAATCACTCAACGTAGCGATTTCAACAGCAATAATTTGTGATAATTTCCGTAGAAAGGACCCTAAAAAATAGATAAATCTTCACCGGCTTCATCGGCCATTTTATCAGCAATTTCATGTCCAAGATATCGGTCTATGAAATAATGTGCAACATAAAGAAGAGGCGTAAGAACGATTGCAATCACAAATTTATAGATGTAGTTTACAATCCCAACAGCCAAAATTTGCAATAATGACCAATTGCCAAAAAGAAAGAATGCTATCCAAAGAACAACAAAGCTGTCAATTAATTGAGAGATCAACGTAGACCCGGTTGCTCTGAGCCAAATCATTTTTTTTCCTGTGATATGCCTTAATCGCTGAAAGATATATACATCCAGCAATTGAGCTATAAGAAAGGCAGTTAATGAACCAATGATTATGCCCAATCCCTGGCGGAAAATAGTTTTAAATGCAAAATTGATATTAAATGGATGGCCATCCATGTCCTGGTTATTTAGATCGATCCAGAAAGGAGCTGGTTCGAGTTTTGTAACTAAAAAAATAACCAGAAAAATATAAGAGATTAAAAAAGCAGTAAGGAAACTAATTTTCCGGACTCCCTTTTTGCCAAAATATTCATTAATGACGTCTGTAGTAATAAATACAATTGGCCAGACAACTGCTCCGGCCGTAAGATTGAAGTCGAGCACAAAATTGCCAAAAAATTTCATGCCTGCAGGCGGTAGTCCTATTGTTGACTCCATCGAGAAAATTTTGACGCCAATTATTTCTGCTATGATAGCATTCGTTAGAAAAATAGCACTAAGCACAATAAATAAGTTGGTCTTTTTGCGCTTTATGTTTTCATTATTGTCCATTGGTTCTTATTCGGTCAGATGAATTGTTTCTCCTTCATAGCTTAAATAGCTTTCCTCAAAAATTGTTTTCGCTTCATGAAGAAGTGGTGTTGGATCTTTGTATCTGGTTGAGTAATGCCCGAGAAGCAATTTTTTAACTTGAGCCATTTTTGCGATTTTAGCAGCCTGAGTTGCAGTTGAATGATGTGTCAATTCCGCGCGGCCTTCCATTTCATCAGCAAAAGTAGCCTCATGATACAACAAATCAACGCCATGGATGTAAGAGACAATTTCTTCATCGTACCGGGTGTCAGAACAATAAGCATAAGATCTCATTGGACGAGGAGGGAGGGTATAGTCTTCTAAAGCATACTTGATCGATCCATCTTCAGTAAGCACATTTTTTCCATTTTTCAGGATAACAATTTCCTGAATAAGCATATCTTCAGGCAAAACATCCTTATTGATCCTCCATTGTTTTGGGTTTTCAATAATTAAAAATCCATAACACTTGATGCCATGTTCAAGTGGAAAGGCTTTTATTGTAAATTGTTCCTCCTTATAAATTTCCTTTATTCCTTCATGGCAAAGAGGAATGAACTTAAGTTCAAAGCTCAATCTTGTTTCTGAAGCCTGCAATTGAAGATCTAGAATTTTTTCTAATTCCGGTGGTGCAAAAATTGTCAGTGCATTTTTCCTGTGAAAAAGGTGCATTGTTGAAATAAGACCGATTAGGCCAAAATAATGATCACCGTGCAGATGACTGATCAGGACTGTTTTTATTCGGCCTGGTTTTATATTTTGCCTGGAAAGCTGTATCTGTGTGCCTTCGCCGCAATCAATCAACACATACTGGTTGTCTAGTTGCAAAAGTTGTGCGGTTTGATTTCGGTCGTGGGCAGGAATAGCAGAGTTATTCCCTAGTATTTTGATTTGGAATAGCAAATGGATGATGTTTATTCGTTCTCATCCCCCTCAAGATCACTTTCAATTTCCTTTAAGAAAACAGCATCAATTGCTTCTTCTACTGTAGGCAATAAATTTAGTACATTATTCAATTGCGAAATTTTTATCAATTTCATCACATGGTCATTTAAGGACGCCAGGATAAAAATTCCTCCATCTTCATTATATATTCTGTTGCCCACAAGTAATGCACTCAATCCTGATGAATCAACATATTTTACTTCTGCAAGGTCAATGATAATATTTTTAATGCCTTCTGCATTAAGTGTCACAAATTCTGATTTTAGTGCAGGAGAAAGTGGCGAGTCCAGTTTTTCTTCATGCAGTTTTAGAATACTATATTGTTCGTTTTTATCTATAGAATATTTCATAGTCTTTTTTTATTGATTAAAGTACTTTTTTAATATTGGATTCTACTCTTTTAAGTATATCCGAATCCTGTGAAGGTAAGAATTTTTTTCCTGTTACTTTTTCATACAATTCCACATATCTGTCTGAAATATTGTTGACAACCTCAGGAGTCATTTTTGGAATCTTCTGACCTTCTTTGCCTTGAAAACCATTTTCTATTAGCCATTGTCTAACAAACTCTTTGGAAAGCTGCTTTTGCTTTTCTCCTTTTTGTTGACGATCATCAAAACCATCTTTATAAAAATATCTGGATGAATCAGGAGTATGTACCTCATCTATGAGGTATATTTCTCCTTTGTGCATGCCAAATTCATATTTTGTATCTACAAGGATCAGCCCTCTTTCGGCTGCTACCTTGGTTCCGAAGTTAAAAAGTGCCTTAGTATATTCTTCTAATTGAAGGTAATCTTTTTTAGCAACTATACCCTGAGCCAGAATTTCTTCTCTCGAAATATCTTCGTCATGGCCTTCATGGGCCTTTGTTGTCGGCGTGATTATCGGTTCAGGTAATCGGTCATTTTCTTTTAATCCTTCAGGTAGTGGCATGCCGCATAACATTCTTTTACCATCGCGATATTCCCTCCAGGCATGCCCGGCTAAATACCCTCTTATTACCATCTCTACTTGAAAAGCTTCACATTTTTTACCTATTGAAACATTTGGATCTGGGGTGCTTTCCAACCAGTTGGGTACAATATGTTTGGAAGTATTTAAAAACTCAGAAGCAATTTGATTTAAGATTTGTCCCTTGTACGGGATCGGTTCCGGAAGTACAACATCAAAAGCTGATATTCGATCAGAAGCAATCATGATCAACTTATTTTCGAATGTATAAACATCCCTAACTTTTCCACGGTATAATCCTAATTGTCCTGGGAATTTAAAATTAGTTTCTCTTAGTGAAGGTCTTGTCATGTTATTATTCTGTTTTTATCAATTCATTATTTAAGAAAACCTCGGTTTTTATTTTTTCACCATTGTCTGAATAGTATATCCAGGAATCAACTTTTTTATTTCCAGCATAATTGCCATCTAATTTAAGTTGTTGATTTTCAAACCATTCTTTATACAATCCATGTTTTCTTCCAAATTTATAATTTGTTTCAGATTTAAGCGACCCATTTTCATAATATTCTTTCGAAACGCCAATGATCAGATCGTTTTGGTATTGAATTTCAGTCTTCTTGTTTCCATTTTTATAGAAAACTAATTCAGTGCCATTTAGTTTTCCATTTTCATAAGGAACAATTCGTTCTTCTTTTCCATTTGGAAAATAGTCAATCCATTTATCATTTGGATTTTTATCAAGAAATGATTTTTGAGAAAGAATATTGCCGGATGCATCATACTCTTTTCTCACTTCCTTGGATTCCTGGTTAGAAAATATAGATGTTTGCTTGATTTTCCCAGATTCATAATACAGAATATTTTCCCCTGTTCGAAAGCCGTTTTGATAGAAATATCGATGCTTTAGTTGACCATTAGCAAAATAAGCTGTGTTTTCACCATCTAATTTTCCTGCATTGTAAAAGCCCTTCAGAATAAGCTGACCCTGAATGTTATAGGATTTAAATTCTCCGGTTTTTTCTCCATTTTTATTGAAAAATTCAGTATCTAAATTTCCATTTAAATGATATGTTTTAAAATAGCCATCCATTTGACCATTTTTCATCATGGCCTCAGTCTTTAATATTCCGCTTTCGTAGTAGGTTTTACTTGGCCCGTTTGGAGTACCGTTAGTATAGTTAATTTCTTGTTTAAGCTGACCATTTGGATAGAATTCTTTTACTAATCCTTCCGGTTTTCCTTTATTGAAATCACTTTCATTTTTGATTGATCCATCTTCAAAATAGACATAAAGTTTTCCCGTCAATGTATCATTTTTGTATTGCGCTTTTTGAATAATTTCTCCCTTTTCGTTGAAAACTTCAACTGGTCCGTCTTTAATTCCATTTTTATAAACCATTGTTCGCCGGATGGAATTATTATCATAATATTCAGTAAATAATCCGATTTTTTCTCCCTGACTAAACTGACCTTCAGCTTCCAACACACCATTGAAATGATATTTTTTATATGGGCCATCCATCTTAAGGCTATCCGATCCTATGACAAAATATTCAGCATTGATGTGGTGATGCAAAGAATCGTAGTACGTGATGATTTTCTCTTGGCCAAAAGTAAATAGTGGAATGACGAAAATGGACCCGGATAACAATGATTTTAAAAAAATATTCATCGGTTTGTATTTAGCTGGACATTTTATTTCGCTGCCCACCAAAAGGATATACTGTACATTAAAATTTAGCTCTTTCCAAGCCTATTTACTATGCTGGTACAATTATCATTAATATCAGCATTCATGTATTTATATGGAAAGTAAAGCTAAAACTTAATTTATAAATTAGTGAAAGCGGTATTAATTATATCGTCAAAATACCTTTTCAAATAAAATTTATAATTGATTTACCAGTCTGGTTTATCACTATCCGGTTTTTTTGTTGCATTTCGCTTATTCTGCTGGATATATTGAATTTCATTATTTTTCATAGCTTCCAGGATCATTCTCGCTTTTTCTTCGGTTAGGTTCAAATCTTCTAGTTTTTCACTGCGAGTCTGAGGAGGCTTATCCATTTCCTTTCCTTTTTCTTCAGTTTCTTCTGGTTTAGATTCCTCTCCCTGATCTTTTTGTTCCGCCTTTTTATCCTTTTCTGCCTTCTCGTTTTGATCTTGTTGTTTTTCTTCCTCTTTCTTTTGCTGATCTTGTTGATCCTGTTTTTGTTTTTCTTCCTCTTTTTTTTGCTGATCTTCTTGTTGTTGTTTTTGCTTTTGATCTTGTTTTTGTTTGTCCTTATTGATTTTATCTTTTAGGTTTTGGAGGTTTTTATCTCCAGGATATTTTGAAAGCCCGACATCAATAGTATTCAGCGCAATTTGTTCATTTTTATAAATGTATTCATTAGCTGCACGATTGAAATAGTCGCTTGAGCTTTGTGCAAGGGACATTGACCCCAGGCATAAAATCGATATGATAATCAAACCTTTTTTCATACTATTCTTTTGATTCTACTACGTCATTCAGTTTGGTAATGAAACCGTTGTAGGCAGCTACGGTTTTGTCTTCCTGTAGTCCTTTTTGCATGATGCTCAAAGCACCTTCAAAAAGATTTTGAGCTACCAGTTTATCTGCTTGGGCTTTTAGTTGCTTTGCATATTCAGAAGGTTCTATATCTTCATCTTTATTTTTATCCTGCTGTTCCTGCTCTGCCATTATTTTTTTGAGCAATTCATAATTGTACCTGGCATCTTCATTTTGGGGATTGGATTTCAGGGAAGCCTTAAAATCTGAAAGTGCCTCCTCTAACTTATTTTTCTGTTGATTTATAATCCCCATTTGTTGATATGCCAAAGATCTCATCTGAGGATTATCGCTTTTAAGTACACTGGAATAATATTGCACCGCGTTAGTTGTGTCGTTTTGTTTAAAATAGGCATTGGCGAGGTTGAGCAAAACAGGATCTTCCTGTACACCTAAAGTGTCTGTAAGCAATCGGAAAGATGCAATAGCGGTTTGGTAATCCCCATTTGCAAAAGCAGTTTCTGCTGCTCGTTTTGCTTTGTTTACTTTTGCAATTTTATTGATATCATTGGCAAAAACACTTAAAACCAAAAAAATGAATATCGATTTCATAAATAAATGGTTTTAAGTCCAACTAATAAATCGATGCATATCAGTATAAGTGCCAGGGCTACAAAATAGTAATATTTGTTAGCGGACACATCAATGATCCGAGCGTCTTTTAGTTCGCCTTCGATGCTGTTGATTGCGTTAATAAGGCGTTCGATATCATTATTTTCTGCATTGATTTCAAAATATTTTCCACCAGTCTTTATTGCCAGTGTTTTTAAATCCTTTGCATTGAGGCGCGTATATATTTCTTTGCCGTTTTTATCTGTTTTAAAACCGTAATTGGTTTTGATCCTGCTTCCGCTTTCTGTACCAACACCTAATGTGAAAAGCTTTATGCCGTTTTCTTCAAGTTTTGAAACAAAATCCAGCGTATTTTCTCCAAAATCTTCCCCATCACTAATGAGAATGATGACTTTAGATTTTTGCTCAGTGCTGGTTGATTCTTCGCTGGAAAGTTTTTCTAAAGCCATATCAATCGGTGGTCCAAAGTCAGTACCCGCATTTGGCACGAGGTTGGTGCCGAGTGTTTCAATAAAGAGATTGAGCGCACCCTGATCGTAAGTCAATGGGCATTGCATAAAAGCCTCAGAAGAAAAAATAATTAATCCGATTCTATCAGAATTAAAAGCATCAACAAGATTTTTAAGTTCAAACTTTACTTTGGTAAGTCTGGTGGGTTGAATATCGTTGGCATTCATGGATTCTGAAAGGTCAACACAAATCATGATATCCTTTCCAATGGCTTTCACTTCCCTTGATGTGTCTCCAAAGGATGGTCCTAAAAGAGCAATGAGAAATAGCAAAAAATAGGCAGTTCGCAGAACGGTTTTTATCGTCAGTGCACGCAAAGATATCTTCAGTATCCTTCCTATACGATACATTCTATATAGATATGCAAGATATAAAATGATAAATAGTGATAATACCAGAAGCTCAAATCCTGAAAAAGATCTATACCATGTCATTGAAGGTTCATAATTTATAAAGTAACGTATCCAGTATTTTTTATTGTTAAAAACGCGGCAAAGTTAAAATATCATGGATTCCTGACAAATTGATATCTGGAAATCTTTACAAATTGAATGTATAGAAAGGGATTAAAAAAATATTTGTAAATAATTGATTGAGTTTATTGATTTGAAAATTGAAATGCTATATTTGCAATCCGTTTCAAAAACGGAGAATGTTTCAGCCGGAGAGATGGGTGAGTGGCTGAAACCAACAGTTTGCTAAACTGTCGTACTCGAAAGGGTACCGGGGGTTCGAATCCCCCTCTCTCCGCACTGGGAAAACGGGGTGTAGCGCAGTCCGGTTAGCGCACCTGCTTTGGGAGCAGGGGGCCGCAGGTTCGAATCCTGCCACCCCGACACTTAAAAATCAAGCACTTACAAAGTAAAATTTGTAAGTGCTTTTTTGTTGGGTTACCTTTTCAGGCTTTCACCTCGAAATATAATATTCCTTAATCTTTGCATTTTCAAATACCGCGAGCCTAGAATTTTGGGATTCTTATCTCTAAAAAAACTCATAATCGACATCCTGAATTGTCTGATCTAGAAGGAGTTATTACAATTAATATTTCAGATTGG
>JAHEMV010000602.1 GCA_024643455.1 Cytophagales bacterium | reverse complement strand
TTTCTTCAAAGGAATCTTCCACTTTATTTACCCAATTGAAATATGATTTGGAATAATTAACATAAAGTTGAGGATCGCGTGAGCCATGCTCAAGAAAATCAACCATCATTGGCACACGACCTAACTTATATTTTAGCAAATTGTAATCTTGTGTCAGGTCTTTTTTCAACTGCATATTTGCGTTATCAATAGCAGTAAATATTTTTTCTTTAGCAATGCGATCAAAGTTTATGGTAGATACACCGGGAATGAAATTACTTCCACTCGCCATGAGCTTACGCAATGCATCTTTGTTGTATGAGGTGTCGCCATAAAGCGCAATTGGAACCAAATAGTTGTTATTGTAATTGCCGATAAAGTCTATGACCGTTAGGTAACTTTTATTTGCTATTTTTCTTAACCCCCGACCTAATTGCTGAACGAATATTATGGCTGATTGCGTGGGGCGCAACATGATGATTTGATTAACTTTTGGAATGTCAACTCCTTCATTAAAGATGTCGACCGTAAAAATGTAATCAAGTTTTAGTTTCTTATCATCACTTTCTAATAATTCTATGGCTTTCTGGCGTTCATTCTCTGAGTTTTTCCCCGACAATGCGATTGTTTTAAAGCCTCGAGCATTGAACTCCGAAGAGAGTTTTTCTGAGATCTCATTTAAAGAACAAAAAATTAGGCCCCTTACATTTCCGTCATCACATCCATACCTTCTTGACTTTTCAATAATTCGATCTACTCTTTCACTGGCAGTTAAATGGTTAAAATCAGTAAGTTCGTCTACTTCTTGATTATTGATGGTAAGATCAGTTATGCCATAATAGTGGAATGGGCTTAACATTTCTTCCTCTAACGCCCTATTTAAGCGAATTTCGTAAGCAATGTTGTGATCGAACATTTTGAAAATATCATCACCATCCGTTCTTTCTGGAGTCGCCGTCATGCCCAGTAAAAACTTGGGCTTGAAATGATTCATAATGGCCTGATAGGAACTGGCGGCTGCTCTATGTGATTCGTCAATAACGATATAATCGAAATGCTCAGGATCAAATTTATTTAGATGATCTGCTCTTGAGATCGTTTGGACGGTAGAGAAGAGATAATCTGCGTCTTTGTCAAGCCTAGCTCCTGAATAAATTCCCATTTTAACATCATCACCAATTAATGTTTCAAATGTTTTCTTGGCCTCTTCTGCAATGGTTAAGCGGTGAATTATAAAGAGGAATTTCTTGGGTTTGTACCGGTGAACATCAAATGCTGACAAATAGGTCTTTCCTGTGCCAGTGGCTGAAATTAGCAAGGCCTTTGATTTCCCCTGAGCTCTTAATCGTTCAATATTGACTAGAGCTTCCCTTTGCATAAGGTTGGGTGAAATTTTTTGTTTGTCAAGGGTTTTTTCTTTTTCTACCAGTTCTTGCGCTAGTTGTTTTTTGGCCAGCCATATATATTCATAACCGAATATATATTTTTCATCAACGACTTTAGCTTTGTCAAATTCAGAACGAAACTCTTGAACAGCTTGATCAATAAGTTCTCCTTGGTCGTGTCCTGAAATTTTTAAATTCCACTCTTTGTTCTTACTAAGTGCTGATTGTGTTAAGTTGCTACTCCCTATAATTAGATCGTACACATTTTCTTTTCTGAAGAGATATCCCTTAGAATGGAAATCTCCCTGTGTAGCAATACGTAGTTCAATATTTTTAAATTGTAGAAGTCGGCTCAGTGCTTCAGGTTCAGTAAAATTCAAGTACTGAGAGGCCAATATTTTGCCCTTAATATTTCTTGCTTCAAGTTCTAATAATGAATTTATTAATGAAGCAACACCTCCGGTTGTGATAAAGGCTACTGAAAACCAAAACTCTTCGCACCGGTCTAGTTCTCGCAGGATAGTTGATAAAACTCTTTTTCCTTCTTTCGGATTGTTGGTTAGAAGTTCTGGCCTAAACTGTCTACTGGAGATAATTGATTGATCAATAAATCCTGTTTGAATGCTTTGGAGTAGGAGGTGTTGGGAATTCATTTACGAGAGCATAAGTTTCTCCATAATTGGAATATCAGCTCCTGCCCAATCCAAGTCTTTTAGTTCACTAGATGAAAGCCATTTGTAGTCAATGTGTTCAGTAAGTTTCACTGCAGGGTCATCACAACTACAAACATAGGTGTGCATAGTAATAAAAAAATCAGGGTATTGATGTTCTACTGTAATAAACAATTCTTCTGGTGTAATAGCCATATGTAATTCTTCCCGGATTTCACGCACTATAGTTTCTTCAGGTACTTCACCTTCCTCAATCTTTCCACCAGGAAATTCATACTTTTTTGATATGTAGTCATATTTGTTTTCACCCCGCTGCACACAAAGAATTTTATCCTTATGTTTTATGATAGCGGCGACTACGTTTATTTTTTTCATTTAACAGTACTCATTTCTTGATAATTGGCTGAACTGCCTCAAGATATAAAGAAACTTAAATACAAAGGAATGGATACAATGTTTGAATCTGCAAGTATTAAAGGATTTCGCAAAGGATGTTTTTATAAGTCTCATAAAATTTGGTGTTAATGATTCATATTTGTTATTAATTTACTCAATCCATCACCCCATCCCCAACAAATTCTCCTACATATCAACCTATTTCCAGGTGCGGTATAGCGCCTTCTTAACGCCGGCATAACTTATATTGAGGAGATTGGCTTTCTCCTTTCAGCTCACATTGTGTGCTATAAACCAATTTGTGGAGACAGAGCGGCAGAAGCAAACTCCGCGCAACGTCTATGAACAGAGAGATAAGAGCAGAGAGCCCATCAGAAAGTAGGGTGAGGAATGTATCTAAATTGAATAATCAAATGAACCATCATCTAACAACAGAGCGGCGCTGCAAGTGTGGCACGCTCGCAGTGCGCAAGGCTAAACAGCAAGAGTGCCACACAGCACAACCCAACTTAAATGAATGAGACGCGAGATGCGAGACCTCAGATGCGAGACACTGCTTCCTGCTTCCTGCTTCACTCCATTCCCAGTAAATACTCCTGCATATTCAC
>JAHEMV010000123.1 GCA_024643455.1 Cytophagales bacterium | reverse complement strand
GTTGTACAGGTAGAGCAGTTCAACTTGTTAAAAGACCAACTAGAAACGGCAACCGAGGCTGATAAGGTAGCAGAGAACGGTTACCTGATTTCGCTTAAAAAATTTCAAAATGGTGAAATAAGCATCACGGATCTCAATATTTCATTGTCAGAGCGGGAAAAAGGAAAACGAGATTATATTTCTTCGTTGGAGAGCTATTGGGAATCCTATTACTACCTCCGTATTTTAACGCTGTATGATTTTATTTTTAATGAAAAAATCAGCTATTCCAACCCTTCTCTTTCATTAAATTAATGCCCAAATAGTTTATTCTAAAAATTTATTCTACCTCATCGGGCACAGGCTCGTTCCTGGATTTTGATTTTTTCTTGCCAAAAGGCCAGACCTTCTTTTTATTTTTAGTTCCAGACTCTTCATTGATATTTTCATCCTGTATCAATGGTTGTTCTTCCTCTTTGAGATCTTCCTTTAGTTGATCCCGGGCTTCTCCTTTTTTAGGAAGATATTTTCCAAAATGATGTAAGTAGATCATTTGATCTATATTTTGGAAATCATTGTCCGTCTGACTTTGCGCAAGTATCGCCGCTGAATCCGGATAAGTCATGCCATCGGACTCTGCAAACTCTCTCTGGAAGGATTCAAAAGGATCTTCGATCTTCTTGTATATCGAATTCATGGAAATAATGCGCATTTCCTTTAGTTTTTTCTGGGTCGGAATATTTTTTGCAATTCCGTATTTTTCTTTATCAACTTCCCAGTTTTTTTTCGGTAATGAGTCAGGGCCAAATAATGAAAATGTTTTTTTAGTTTCTTCGACATCAAGGATGAAATAGGAATGATAGGCAGGACATATCATCTTCTGCTGGCATGCAGAATAAAACATTGTTGCGAATACGCAAAAAATATAGAATAATCCTTTTTTCATCAAGTTGCTGGCGCGAATATCAACTTTTTATCTATATGCCAAAATAGATGTACTTTATTTTGAGATTATACATGATATAACCTCTTCCAACGGGAATTATTTTTGTTTTGATCAATAAAAGAATGGACAACCGATGAATTCGCTCCTACCTACTACATTTCTATATTCAAAATAGGAATCAAATGTAACCTGAAAACATCACTTATTTTCTTCCAGTTTACCTTTTAATAGTAAGGGTAGCTTTGAAACGACGAGTTTATATGAATGATCTATCATTTTCTGAACAAAATCATCCGATAGCGATCCATCAATTAAAACCGTATTCCAATGTTTTTTATTCATATGGTAGCCTGGAATAATGGCTGCATATTTTTCTCTTAATTCTATAGCCCATTCCGGATCACATTTTAAATTAACACTCTGAAAATCATCAACATCCGTCAAGGCAAACATCTTGTTCATCACTTTAAAAACCAAGGTATTCTCACCAAAAGGGAATGTTTCAACAACACCCTTTTTACCCAAGCAATAGTCTCTGAAGGATTCTATATTCACTAAAAAACATTTTTTATGATTAGGTAGATCACTCCAGCCAGAAATATTAGGATAGAAATTTTATTTATTCCATGCATCATTCTCAGGTTGAAATTAGTTTTTCTGGCTGGATCTTTCTTTCTGAAAAAATAGCCAAAGACCTCTCCTACCTGGAAATAATGTTTCTTCGAATCTTCCTTTCTATCTTCCATGATTTATACAAGTTGCTCTGGTTCTATCCATGCTCCATCTTCCTTTATTATTTCTATCAGCTCATCAACAGCGTACGTAGATGGTACAGATCTTTTTATCACATTCATTCCTTTATAAAGTGTTATTTTACCTTTTCCAGAACCAACATATCCATAGTCAGCATCTGCCATTTCCCCTGGTCCATTAACTATACAACCCATGATTCCAATTTTTACACCCTTCAAATGATCTGTTTTTGATCTGATCATCGCTGTGGTTTCCTGCAAATCAAAAAGTGTACGTCCACAGGATGGACAAGAAATGTATTCCGTTTTGGTAATGCGCGTTCGCGCTGCTTGAAGTATACCAAATGATGCTCGATTGATCCGTTTAATCGTTGCTTTCAATTCACTCCTATTTGATCTCCAGCTTAGCATCACTCCATCTCCAAGGCCATCGATCAGTAAGCCTCCAACATCAGTCGATGCATGCAATAAAAACTGCTCCTCATTGATCTCTTCATAACTGCGCTGTATAACGACTGGATTGGAAATATGGTTGTTTTCCAACTCAATAAAAAAGCGTCTCTGTGCGGCCAGACCATGAAGATTATCCGTTTTTAACACAATAACGATATTTTTATCATGAAACTTTAGCCATTTTTGAGGATCCAAATTGGCTGCATCAACCGAAACAAAGTTGAGTTTAGTATGCCATTGGGCTGTCGAACTCATATTGGCGTATTCAATCATAGGAAATCGTGTAGTTGTATCAACAAGCATCTTCCACGCATCATAATCTACGATTTCTTTAAGCCCGTTTGGTAACATAAAAGGAATGGATTTCGATCCGCTATAGACAAAATCAGCTCCCTGATCGGTCATATTAAATTTGTCAAGTTTTTCGGAATAGATATGACCAACCATTCCTAACTCATCATATTTACTGATCTCAAGGTCACTTGTATCCACAATAACTCTCGGAACATTATTCCCTCCTACTACATCAACATCAACGGATTTCCTTTTTTTATAGGAAAATGGATCAATAAGATTTTTGCTGATTTCCTCAATACTATTATGATTTTCACGATTATAATACCTATTCACAAGATTCAACGCGACGGGTATTTCAAATTCCGGATCTTCAGTAAGCGAAACACGAATTGTATCTCCTAAGCCATCTTCCAAAAGCACACCAATTCCTACAGCAGACTTAATGCGGCCATCTTCAGCTTCACCGGCTTCTGTTACCCCCAGGTGAAGTGGATAAGGTTGTAACCTTTCATCATTTAGTTTCTGAACCAACAAACGATAAGCCTGAACCATGACTTGAGTATTGCTGGCTTTCATGGATAAAACAATATTTCTATAGTTTTCATCTTCGCAGATGCGCAAAAACTCAAGCGCTGACTCTACCATTCCAAGAGGAGTATCGCCATATCTGCTCATTATCCTGTCGGAGAGTGAACCATGATTGGTACCAATACGCATGGCTGTACCGTATTCTTTGCAAATTTTAACTAAGGGAGTAAAACGATCCCTGATCCGATCTATTTCCTCTTTGTACTGCTGATCCGTATATTCTATCTGTTGGAATTTCTTCTTATCAACATAGTTTCCTGGGTTGACACGCACTTTCTCAACAATACGTGCTGCAATTTCCGCAGCATTTGGAGTAAAGTGAATATCCGCAATCAATGGGACATCAAATCCTCTTTTCTTTAATTCCGACTTTATATTAGCAAGATTTTCAGCCTCTTTGATACTAGGTGCAGTAATACGGACGTATTCACATCCTGCCTCAATCATACGTATTGATTGCTCAACCGTACCAATAGTATCCATGGTATCAATTGTAGTCATAGATTGCACACGGATAGGATGATGGCCACCTAGTGGAACATTCCCAATGTTTACCTCTATGCTTTCTCTTCTGGAATACTTTGTTAAGCTATTGCAATATAAATTGTTTACTGATTTTCCGTAATCGCTGCTAATCATGTAATAAATATTGAACTGCAAAAATAACCTTTCGCTGAATAATTTGTTTTGATTGAATAGGTCTTTTTATCTGACTTGAAAATTCTAAAAAATGCGTTTTGATTTTCTTTGTGAAAAATGCAACGCAGTATATCCGCCTACGATCGCGCCAATAAGATGTGACTCCCAGGAAATCCCTGGCTGATTGGGAAATAATCCATATACTAAACCTCCGTAAAAAAAGATTATCACCAGGGAAATCGTCAACGATTTAAAGTCTTTTTTGAAAAATCCATAAAATATTAGAAAAAATGCAATGCCATACACCAGACCGCTTGCACCAATATGTAGTGATGGTCTGGCGAAAATCCAAACCAAAATATTCGTGAGAAAATAGCAAAGGACGAATACTTTTCTGGCTATGTCTTCGTAAAAGAAGAATAATCCCCATCCCAGAAAAAGTAACGGAATTGTATTTGAAATGATATGCACACTATTTCCATGAATAAATGGTGCAGTTAAAATCCCAATAAGTCCATGCGCCGTACGAGGAAAAATACCAAATGCATTGAAATTAAGCCCAAAAAAAAATTGAATAGAGAATACCACCCACATCAAAAAAACAAATCTGAATAAATATACCATTAATTTTTTTTCATGGTTCAATACTATTTTTCAATTGTTTGGGTCAATATGTTTTAAGATCCTCCCCTATAATTCTTATTCCGATTGCAATTTTTAATGTCAAGATTTTGAAAAATCAGCTATCATTTTCAAATCTATAAAATTTGATTCTGCAAATGAAACAGAAAGTAACCCAAAAAAAAATCACGAAGTATAGGCTAACTTATTTGCAAAATCGAGAAAACTTAAATACAGCTCATAAGCAAAGCGTTTTTCCAAAATTGAAAATAAATAGTTTACTCTTCCCATTTTTTTAACTAAAAACGAAACTCTTGATTCTTTTTCTTTGTCTACCAGATTCTTCAGGCCAATAAATATGATTCAAAAAAAACTTCACAAATAAAAGTAATTACAAAGGACTGGCGGTGATTTTTACTTTGGCTGTTACTACTAAATCAAAAGTCAGTGGTTCTTTAGTGAAATTTCCGGTCATATAAATTTTTGCAGCATTATCAGATAGAAAAACAGCTGAAATACCATCGAGGATGGCATCGCAGGTACTAATGTTAAAACTTCCAGTGCCTGCTACATGCGTCACGTTCAATGGGCTGATTGGGCAAGTAGAGCTAGCCTGATTTTGATTTTTCTTACTAAATCCTATTTCTCCATTGAAATAAATCTCATCTTCCGTTGGAGCGCTATAATTTTCGATGGCAAATGTCAATTCTGTAATTTCATAGCTTTGAATATTATTGGCATATTTTCCAATTTCATTATCCAACGTTGCGTCCAACAAAACCGATGTGGACATCTCATCTGTTGTGATTACGGCCACAGGAAGGGTCTTCGTTAAAACGGTATTGAAATTAATGTCTATCAGATCAGTAGCTTGATCACAACTAAACACAGACACTATAAAAGCCAAAAAAAGTATATGGATCCCAATTTTCTTCATATGCGTTATCATTGCTGTTAATTGAATTCGATTTAATATTGAATTTAAACACTACGAAGTAAACAATCAAATCATAAGTATGTTGTGGAAAACACAAATAAAATATGAGGTTGGGATAAATATTCCTCCCAACCTCATATCCTGGCTTATTTTAAAATTGTAACGTATAACTCAAAACTGGAAGAAGTGGCAGTTGGGTCACGTATTCCAATTGATCACTCGTTGCGCTATACCAGGCGTCAAGTATTGTTGCGTTGTTGGTAAAGTTCTGAATATCAAGTTTCAGCTCCTGACTCGTTCGTCTATTATTGATCCGATACGCTATGGCCAAATTTCCAGTAAAAATATCATCTCCTTTTTTTGTAAAGGCCAGTTCATCCTTCAACACAGTATATCCTGCCTCCCGCGAGGCTTCTAAATCAATTGGCGTATACCATCTCCCTCCTGCTAATGAAAATTTTGCATTTATACTGAGTACTTTATTTTTGTTGCCACGACTAGCTAATAAAAACTCTTTGCCGAATAAGACATTGCCCAAATGACTTGCGTTAAATCGTGAATTCCGCACGATATTGTCCATTGCTTTGTATTTTGATTGAAACAGGGAAGAAGATAGCATGAAATAATAATTATCAGCAAAATAGCGCTCCAGCGTCAACTCCAACCCATAATTATATCCAGTCCCTTTATTCACAAGTCTATTGGTTGTATATCCTTCAACAGAATTGATCAAAGAATAGGAACTGGTCGGATCATCTTCTACCGGAATATTGTATAGATCCTGATAATAAACTTCCGCTTTTAATAGTAGATTTTTTGTGAGCATGTTATTGTATCCGAGAACATAATGTCGTGCTTTTGAAAAATCAAGACTTTGATTGGGCAAACTTGTATTGCCATTTTCATCGACATGCATGGCATAATAGTTAACCAAAGACTCCATTTTGCTATGTACTCCAAATGAAGCCGATAGTGTTTGTGTAGGTGAAAATGCCCATTGCAAACCAATTCGTGGTTCAATTGAAATACTATTGTTCAATTTTGTGGCCATGAAATGAACTCCTGAAATCGCAGTAAAATTTTCAGTGATTCTATACTTCCATGAAGCAAACGTATGAAAAAGCCCCGTTTCCCCATTGGAATCCTGCTCTCGCAACAGGCTATCCACGTCATTATGATATACATCAGCATAATAATCATAGAATTTCCTGTCATAAATCAGTCCTACCTGCAGCGTATTTTTTGCGCTGAATTTATGATTAACCGTTGTAGTAATTTTAGCAGTAAAGTTCCTGAAATACCCATCATAGTAGGTATAATATTCTTTATTATCTCCTAACTCCTCACCAGTCCCACCACTGCCACTTTCTGATATGGACAAATTAGATTCCAAATAAGTATTGCTATTGAACAGATAACGGTGGCTTAATCCTACAACACCCAAATCGGATTCCCAGTCTCCTTTTTCAAGGATAATTTCTTCATTTTCCGCATCATTCACGTCTTCCAGGATATGACTTTTACCGCCCAGTCCAAAAATGGAAAACGTTCCAGCATTTTTAGTAGGGAAGTGAAATTTAAAAGATAAATCCTGATACTTTGGCACACCACCAAAATCAACCAGATTCATTTGATCCAAAATAGCAAGCGTTGAATAACGGTAATTGATCAAGTAGGATGCACCTCCTGCTTTAGCAAACGGTCCTTCAAGGGTAATATCCGTTCCCAAAATTCCAACAGAAAAAGCATACTCTCTGCGTTCGTTATTTCCATTTCTAAGTCGCATATCAAAAACTCCAGAAAAGGCGTTGCCATATTCCGCTGGGAAGGCACCACTAAAAAAATCACTGTTCGAAAGCATAGCACTGTTTAATGCATTGATTGCCCCTCCGGTACTTCCTTCATCAGCAAAATGATTTGGATTGGGGATTTCGATCCCTTCCAATCGCCACTGTATCCCTTTGGGGGAATTCCCACGAACGATTATAAAATTGTCTCCCTCAGCAGCAGTATTGTTTCCAGCAAAGGCTGAAACCATACGAGCAGGATCATTAAATGCCCCTGCATAGCGTTTGGTTTCTTCCACAGAAAATTGCCTTGCACTCACAACTGCCATTTCATTCAGAGCTTCATTTTTATTGGCATCAGCAGTGATGACCAACTCATCCATTTTTACCATAGATTCTATCATATCGATATTCAGGATAAGTTCTTTGGCCGAATTGATCAGCACATTAGAAAGTATTTTATCTTCATAGCCCACACAGGTGATTTGAAGACTTACCCTACCTACTGGTACTTTTTCAATTCTAAAATCACCATTCACATCTGTACTGGATCCTAATAAAGGATCGGAATTCATAACTATAATATTAGCTCCTATGACTGGAAATTTAGAATCCTGGTCTGCAATTCTACCCCGTATCGTTTGATTTAGGTCAGCAGCATGAATATCAGTAATATTGAAAAGGGTAATCAGCAATAGGACTAAAATAATGAGGCTGTAAATTTTAATTTTGATTGTATGATACATTGCTTTGGCGTTTGTTTTGATGTTGAAAAAGGACTAAAATCGGAGACCAATATTGAATCCAGGATAGATTATTGTTCTGGTACTACCGTTAATGTTGTCATAAAAAGACAATCCGGGATCAATAAGGTTTCCTCCCGGAACACCTTCTGCATCCTGCAATTGAGAAACAAACACATTAAGCGCTGGCCCTCCATAGATCTGAACTTTGCCTAAATCGAACCAGGCATTTATTTTCAGTTTGTTCAGCAAGTTGAGTTCTTCAGTCCACCAGGTATTCTCGTTGATTTGAGTTGCTGTCAGATCCAGATTGAGTCCCCAGTTTTTTCCAATTGAAAATAAAGATCCCAAGCCCAATCCGACTCCCCACATTTCCTGGCTGTCCTGCTGGGTAAAGCCAATAGTAAAGATGTTGTATAGCTTAGGCACACCCATTTTATAATTAGCGTTAATCCAAAAAGCATCATTCGCCTCTATTTCAAAGGCATAATATCCGTGTTTAACAATGCTGATCAAGCCGAGCGGAACTCCCCGTTCGACAGTGTCTGCAAAATTTATTAACGCAAGTTGAAAGCCATTGAGCTTTTTAGTATAATTAGCAATTCCAGCGATTTGGGCTCCGTCAACCCTATTTGTCGAAATATTAACGAGTCCTGCAACCTGGAAAACTGATGTTTCTCCATAACTGACATTAGTTATTCCAGCTAATTGTGATCCTTCGCCTTCCTTTCCATTTACATTTGCGATCCCGGCAATTTGCAATCCGTGATTACCCTCTGGAGCTATATTAGCAATGCCTCCTGCCTGAAAGGCCCAGGATTCATTGCTTACAAAATTGCTGATTCCCGCAAACTGCGCTCCGGTAGATGGGCCATGGATTACATTGGCAATTCCTGCTACCTGTACTCCTGTTGTTAGGTCAAGATCAATATTGTATAAACCCCCGAATTGTACTCCTTTAGTCATTCCAGTGTTCAGATTTCCGAGGCCAGCTATTTGAAAACCGCTAACATCCCCTTTGTTGGTATTATGTAATCCTCCAATTTCAAAACCCTGCACTCCTCCTGAAATTCCAAAGAAAATATTTAATGAAAAATTGTTTGTGTATTCAGCAGCATTTAGACCATTGGAACCAATGGGTGTGATTAGGGTAAGTTGGGCGGCACGATGTTTCTGTGTTTCCTCTTCCCAATCATTTGCAAGCGTCATGTTTGTATAAATCAAATTTATAATGACGATCAGAATCAAAAATTTGTGTTGTTGTCTCATGTTGAAATTACGTTGGTTAAAATTCAATGAGACGACAACTGAATTTGGACTTACCCTTATCCGATTCTAATTATTTTTAATTTTTTCGTTTCGCAACCCGTTTTTATTCCACAATAGTGAAATAGCCAGCGATAGAAAAGAGACTCAAATGAGCGAATCGAATAATCAAAGAATAGATTTCTTTACATGTATTGCTTTTGTGAATAAGGGGTATAATTTTGATGTAAAATAGAATCCAATTGAAAAATCATGAGTTATTCCTGTTTCTGGAAAAAAAATGACCCACAAGTGATGAAAATGAATCTTAACCAAGCACTTTACAAAGTCAAAACAATAACTACATAGAGATTATACATAATTAATATCACCCTAATGAATAAATCAGCATTTGAAAGCAAAAAGCAAAGTCTCCTAAAAAAACACGAGACGTTGAGGACTAAACCAAACCAGATATTGGACAACTATGAAAATGGAATTTATGACAGATATGTTGATCCGGTATTGACAGATGCTCATGTGCCTTTGGATTGGAAGTACGATTTCCATTTTGAATCGAATCCACAATTACTTCAGCGATTAGGTATAAATGTGATTTTAAATACAGGAGCAATTGAGTTCAATGGCAAAGTCGTATTGATGCCAAGAATTGAAGGTTGGGATCGGAAATCATTTTTTGGACTGGCCGAAAGCGACAATGGAGTAGACAATTTCAAATTTTGGGATTTCCCGGTCGAGCTGCCAGATAAGTATCCTAACGAAACCAATGTTTATGATATGCGATTGGTGAAGCATGAAGATGGATGGATTTATGGCACTTTTTGTTCGGAAAGCCATGACGACAGCAAGCCCAATGACCTATCCGCTGCGCTGGCTCATTGTGGCCTTGTACGCACCAGGGACTTAAAAAAATGGGAACGTCTTCCAAATCTTAAGACCACATCTGATCAACAGCGAAATTGTGTACTTCACCCTGAGTTTGTCAATGGAAAATATGCATTTTATACAAGACCACTGGCAGACTTTGCTTCTCTCGGAGGCGGTGAAGGCATTGGTTGGGGACTTTGCGATGACATTACTAATCCTGTGATAGAAAAGGAAATTTTTATTGATCAGCGCATTTATCACACCATCAAAGAAGGAAAAAACGGACAGGGACCAGCACCTATTAAAACAAGTGAAGGATGGCTACACCTGGCACATGGAGTAAGGCCAACTGCAGCAGGTATGCGGTATGTACTTTACATGTTTATGACGAGCCTTGCGGATCCGACTAAAAAAATCTACGAGCCAGGAGGACATATTATTTCGCCTCGGGGAGAAGAACGCGTTGGTGATGTGAGTAATGTGGTATTTTCCAATGGCTGGGTAAAAAGGGACAATGGCCAAGTACTGATTTATTATGGTGCCAGCGACACAAGAATCAACGTAGCAAGCAGCACTGTCGACAAATTGATAGACTATGTAAAAAACACGCCTCCAGACGCATTACGATCAAACGATTGTGTCAAACAGCGAATCAAGTTAATCAAGAAAAACAGGGGATTATAGACCAATTCAACACCAATTAAAAAGCGCCGCAATCTTTTTGTTAAGAAGAATGCGGCGCTTTTTTTATTTTGAATTCTATGATTATAAGCTTATAAATAAAATTTAAACCAACGACAAAAATTAGCCTTTCATCAAATCCCACGATTCTCTAGGGCGCCTGGACAATAAACCATTGGCCTCATTGTCGTTTATAAATAGCTCTTGTTCTTCGTTCCAATTAAGTTTCCTATTAAGTCTCCATGAGATTAGTGCCAAATGCATCGGAAGGGTCATTTTCCTGGCGTATGGCAGATTGGATTCTGGCTGAATTCTGGATTTTACTGAATCGATAAAATTCTGCTGATGCCCAGGTGATCTGGTAATGGTTTTAGGAACATCCGATACGTCATCCATGGTCTGTCCATTAATGGTGATGGATTTTGTTTCATAATCACATATTAAGGTTCCTTTATCCCCTTCAAAATAAGCTCCAATTCCACGATCTTTAGCACCTGGTACTTTTGGAGGTTTGGTCGTCCAAAAAATAGTTAAATCATCAAATTCAAAATTCGCATCAACCCACTTGGGAGCATCCCCAATACCCTTAGGGTTCTCACCTGTTGCATCGATTGTTTTTAAACCTTTTGGGTTGACAGACCACCACACAATATCTGCAATATGGCACCAAAAGTCAGCAAAAATCCCACCTGAATAATCAAGGAAGTACCGGTAAGTAAAATGACACCGCTTGGGCTCAAAAGGAACCTTGGGAGCTGGACCGAGCCACATATCCCAATTAAGTGTCTTGGGTATTGTCAGGTCTTTTGAAGCTTTTAAGGTTGGCG
>JAHEMV010000122.1:5090-11425 GCA_024643455.1 Cytophagales bacterium | reverse complement strand
AAGCTTCTCCCGGATCAGTAGTGTATGCCACCTGAGGCACTACATTGTCCCCTTCATCATCTACCAAACTATAGGTAGCACCATGTGCAGAAGTCGAAATCACCTTGATATTGTATTTTGATGAAAACGACAAAAAAGTACTCAAAATCCATGATTTCAAGCTATCAATATCATCATACAACACATCTTCTCGTTCTATCTCTGGAATGCGAATGAATTTTTCTTCAAGCAATTTCAGATCCTGATCATAAATCAAAATCTTTTTATTCGTTTTCCCTATGTCAAGTACTGCGATGTGATATTTATTCATCAGAAAAGGTTAAAAAATCAGTTGCCTTTTTTTGAAATGATCAAGTTGGAAAAATGCGCTTCAGTACCAGGCCCGATCCAAAGACCGATGTCTCCACCATTTAATTCACCTAATAATTCATTTACAATCAATGTTGGTTGCTCAATGCCATGTACGAAAAGGCGTGCTGCATTATCCTGTATTTCAATCCTAACTTTTGTCCATTCACCTGGTACTAAATCGACATAGGTCTCATATTTTTCCGGTGACTCTTTGCGCAGTTTAAACCAGGGAAAATCAGGATATGAAACATATTGAACAGAGTGGTTTCTCCGAACCTGGTCCTCAGCCCTGCCATTGGTAGGTCGTAGATAAAAGCATTCGAATTTTGAATTGTCATCATTGATCCGGAAGGCTATCCCAACAAAACCTCTGGCTTGTTCCATTGCACCGTCAGCAGGATTCCCTGTCAATTCAACATCAATAACTCCATTCTTAAAATTTGATCCATTGATTTTCACAAATTTTACTTCGCTATTACCACCTGCATCAATTACCGTCAAAGCCGCTTTCCCTTTATAATTAGCATTTGAGGTTTTAACATTTATAGCTTCCAGATTTTTATTTCCATTGATATCCAATGAAATTTCCTGTGCCTGAATAAACCCAATAAAACAGTAGGCGAGCAAAAATATATGTAATTTTTTCATGACATGTGTGATTCGTTTTTGGATATGACTTTTCTTCAAACCTTAATTAAAGTTAATCATCAAACATGAAATTCAGAAATAAGTCCTAAATGACCAACTATAATAGCAATCCATACTTTCCCGCATTTTCTAATAAATGGCTCTCCGCCTCAATTGACCATAATCCATTGTGTTTTTTACAAATCGTGTCGAGTTCAGTGAATATTTGATTTGATTTCCCTTTTTCTGCAAAATCAGCAATGGCTGTCAAATCGAAATTGAGATGAGTATACATCAATTTTTTACCCCCAGGAATAGTTGGCAGATTTAGCGTGGTATGCGGCACAGCATTCAATCCTCCAATATGTGTAACTAAAAGTGCAGGATTCAATAAGTCCTTGGACATCATATCCAGCGATTCGATCATGTCGTCAGTATTACCTCCACTTGTCCCGACAATATGCGTAAATTGATAATGAGCATTATAGAAATTGAACTCAGCCGAGAAATTTGGATCAGAAGGACCAGCAAAGAAATTTAAGCACCCATCAAATCCCAATATAGCATCTGCCTGTTCTACAACCGGTTTTACCGGCGCAAAAACCAGTACATCATCAAATCCTTTGTCCCCGGTCAAAGACCTTAGTTCAGCAACAACATCATTCATTTTTGCAGTGTTGATGTATTTTATTTCGATGCCGTTTTTCTTGGCTTCATCTACACCTAGCAAAGACGCTGCTCTGTCCAGCCGGTCGTCACTAATATCTGTAACGACCAATAATTTTGGTTTGCGATCGCAATGAATAATGTAATCGATCGCTGCCAACCCCATTGGGCCAGCACCTGCAAGGATGGCCATACTCCCTCCTTCGACAATGCCCATGTGATGCACATAAGATCCATACTTGGTATGATAGTGTGCATGAAAAGTCCCTGCAACACAAGAATACGGTTCACTTAGTGAAGCTGGAAAATACCCTTCCCCATCATACTCTAATAAGCAATTCATCTCCATGACTTCGTTGGGGATGATGATGTAGGTAGCGTCACCGCCAATATAATGGTAAGAATATCCGGGAGCATCCAGGCTCCCTTTATAGTTAAGTGCTGGTTGAATACTAAACTTCTTCCCGGCTGTAAATTTATTCGCCCACTTTTTACCAACCTGAAGAATTTCACCAGCAAATTCATGCCCGATCATCACAGGCCTCTCTGCAATGTCGTTTGGTACGCGTTTATGATCAGCTCCTTGCTTTGCTGCTTTATAGGATGACATACACAAACTGTCGCTTACCACTTTTGCTAAAATCTCATCATCACCCAAAGGAGGCAGCTCAAATTCATCTAGTCTAAGGTCATTTTTGCCATGAAGGCGTATTGCTTTTGTTTTCATATCTTTATCGGTTCTTGGTTCTTGGTGCTTGGTTCTAGATTCCAGACATTGCACCTTGTTTTCTTTATTCAATGATTATTGTTATAAATAAATTAGTTTTCTTTTTCGCTTAATTTAATTCTTAACTATCAATTTTGAAGTTCCTGGCTCATCTACTTTCTATTGATTGAATAAATTTATTGATCATCTTTCCCAAAATATCAAATTCTTCACTTATACTTTTAAAGTCATCGATATTAGGATATAATTCAGAAATCATATCGCACTGGTTCCTACATTCATCACATGAGGCTTGGGCAAAGACCAGGAATTTCACATAATCAGCATGATACCTCCTTCGACCATATCCTTCAGCAATAGTATCTTTAATGCTTTTGCTCGATCTTCTTATCTGGCTTCCCTGTTCATACAATTCAAATTTGGGCATTTTTAGGGAGGCATGATGAACCTTTATAGCCAATGCGTACGCTTTATTATAAATGTTCAAATCCCTGAAGCCACTCATATCAATTCGTATTTTAATTTTCTAAACTACTAAAATTCATAACCTAGAACCCAGACCCTAGTAGCCAGCACCTAATTTAGCATCACCTGCCCGCCTGTTACCGGGACGGCCTGGCCAGTTTCATATTTCTGATCGATAATGTAACTGATGGCTTTCATCACATCTTGCGGCTTACAACCTCGCAACATGGGCACTTTGCTTTCATAGGATTTCTTTACCTCCCCAACAGACTTGGCCCCAGGTACTTTGCCTGCTTTGAGGTACTGGGCAAACAATCCTTTTTCAGGATCGGACCAAAGCGGACCTTCAAAGAAATTGCCTGGGCACACCGCATTTACCTTGATATTCCATGGAACAAGTTCTAGCGCAAAAGACTGCGTGAGGCCAATACCACCAAACTTTCCTCCTGCATAGGCAAAGTTTTTATTGCTACCTACTAATCCGGATTTACTGTTTATTTGTATGATGTCCATGAATAAATTCTCATTAAATTCATGCTGAAGTTTCATTGGTTCCATAAAGTATTTTGTACATAAATAAAATCCTTTATAATTGACTTCCGTTACCAGATCAAAGTCTTTTTCTTCTAAGGAGTGCAATGGCCCAGCCCGTAAAACCCCTGCATTGGAAATCAACAAATCTATTCCTCCAAATGCTCCAATTACTTCATGTACTGCATTCTTTAGATCTTCACTTTTAGCAATATTTGCTTTAGTAAATACAACTTTGCCTTTAAAACCCAAGGTTTCAAATTCTGTTAAAGTCTGAACGCCAACTTCCTCATTCATGTCAATCAACTGCACGTAGGCTCCCTGTTTTAAAAGACCTTCAACTATGCCTTTTCCAAAACCCTGAGCGCCGCCGGTAACCACAGCAATTTTGTTTTCAACTGTTGTTGAATTGCTTCCTTTGTCGATCAGCCCCTTGCGATACGACTCTACTTCCCAATTTTCAATGAATTCAACATCGGATTCATTCATAAAATTTGGCCCCCCAAAGTTCAAGGAATAATGAGCGATTTTAAGCACATCTTCAAACACATCGATCACGACATTGGCTGCATTGATATTATCTCCAGGCGCAAAAACACCAATATCCCGAATCACAACAACTTTTGGGTCGTAACCTGACTCTAAACGGAAGGTTTCCAATTTGCTTTTGAAATCCATCAAAATCTCTTGTGTATTGGAAAAGGAATCAACCACCAAAGGCCGTGGGCCACAAAAAACAATGCCGTCAGGTGTAAAGGGATTCACCAAGTACTCCATTTTTTCATCACTTTTCAAAAAAGAATCAATCAGAGTGTTATTGCGAAGTTTTCCAACTTTCAACTTTGAAACAGACAATGCTGCCCGTATTGCTGGTATGATTTCGGCATATTGTACATCGACAGGCAGTGGTTTTTCATTCAGTTCATTGGATATTTTGCCTTTTATTGCATTGATTATCCAGTTGTAAATCCCCTTTATTTCATCTGTTGTCTCTGCGCCAACAAATACACCATGGTTTTGCAAAAAGAATATTTGTGGATATTTTCCATGAGTGGCATGATAGATGTCATTCTGGTTTTCTATTTCCTTATACAAAATATATCCAGGTGTAATGTAGGGTACAAAAACCGCTTTTTCTCCAAAAAGTTTTTCAATGGTTTTTTGCGCATTTTTTGCACAGGTTACGGCATTCACCATCGTCGGATGCATATGAATCACAAACTTATATCGGATGGCATGGTGCACGGAAGCCTCAACAGAAGGTCGCTGATTTAGTTCAGGGAATACCCTGCTTTTTAACAAATCAGATTTAACCTGAGCTTCACGTTCTTCATCTATAGTGCTGTATAACCTTGTTTTGAGTTTATCTAGCAACAAACGATCCATGGCAACATAACCTTCTTTTCCGATTTTACCAAGCTCAAAACCACTGGCCTTTACATACATCACCTCATCATTTTTCACTGATGTATTCCCGCCGCTTGCAATCGTAAAATCTTTGTTTTTACCATAAAATTGAGATATCTCAATTAATTCTTTTAATGCTTGTTCCATGGATTATTTTGAAAAATAGTAGTTAAAAATACCTGATCCCAGTGCTCTGAATTTTTGAATCTGATTTTGTTTCACTTTCCCTTGCGCATCAATATACCCTTCCTCCCCTTTAGCGCGGAGATACTGATGAGCTGCAATGACACAAGCTCCAAGATAAGAGATTTCTTTGAGGTCTTCATCCAGATCAATATGTCCGCGAGTATCCACCTTCAATGGGATCAATTCAGGTGTATTGTGCTCGGTGCCAAAGGTGATCACAAAATCTGCTTCATGGAATATCTGTACAAATTTCTTTAGGATATTGATGTCATTACGGCCAGGAATAAGCTCAATACATTTTATATTTTTTGCGATTAAGGTATCTCTTAATTTTTCAAAATCACTTTCAAACTCAGTAAAATGTCCTTTTTTATCATCAAGCAAAACTGGATAACATGGGATTCCCCCCATTTTTACGATGATATCCATGATTTTATCAATCTCCAAAAATGCTGCTTCATCTTCCTCTACATAAGCTGGGCCGCCTGATTTTAATAAATTTCCCCTTATTTCATTTTCTAATCCATTGATATCGTCTAAAGACGATTGAACTTGTTTTCCTGCAAATAGGATGGACAACATGGCACTTCGATCTCCATTATCCTTATAGACCTCGAATACTTTGCGTCGCACAGCTTTTGCGATGTGCCGCTCCCGAACAAGATCTTCGGCATACAATATTTTCACCTCTTCATAAGTCATTCCGAAAGGAGCACCAACAACCATTAAATAATCATTGAGTTGTTTGATCATTGCTGCTGTCTGCTTATTGCTTTCTTTTTTTACTTGTTTCAACAACTCCTTGGTTGTCGTATCCGGATTTGATGGATAATCGAGACCTTTTCCGCTAAAATAAGTGCGCCCAGGATTGCTAGGATCATTGACACGAATGCCTTTGCCCTGCTCCTCTTTGAGCAATCCCATAAACTCAATATTAAAAAGCGGGAAAATTCCAGCTGCCACTGCTGCATCATGAAAAGCCTGGTGCCCGTCTGTGACAATAAAATCATTGATGCCAACTGCCCTAATTTTTTCCTTTTTTGCCATAGCAAAAATCTGTGGTATGCTTTCAAAAGCACTAAACGAATATGGCGTATGGATATGTCCATCGAGATCAAAGACCTGCTTTTCTGAATTACTTAGAAGAGTTTCCTTATCAGGAAAAGATGATAAAAAATTCATGCGATATTAATTATTATTTATGATAGAAAACTTAACGATCGATTCTCTTAGTTGTTAATTTATTCCTAAAATGTTGCGCCTCTTCATGGATTATAGGATAATCATGGAAAGACAAACCACAG
This sequence comes from Cytophagales bacterium, assembly GCA_024643455.1. Classification (GTDB taxonomy): domain Bacteria; phylum Bacteroidota; class Bacteroidia; order Cytophagales; family Cyclobacteriaceae; genus JAAUQL01. The sequence continues at coordinate 5,161 of JAHEMV010000122.1, read as the reverse complement.
ACAGATTCGAGAATATGTGTAATTCCAGATTCGGCTTCCTTGCTAAAACGCACATCATTATCGCTCCTATT
>JAHEMV010000122.1:0-4990 GCA_024643455.1 Cytophagales bacterium | reverse complement strand
TATATCAACGTGTTCAGAAATATGTTTTTTAAGTTCGGCTTTTACAATTTTTGCAGCATCACGAAGGTTTTCTGCTAGAATAATATCCAATGGATAATCGGGATATTTTTCAGCTCTCAAATCCAAACCTTTGGCTATTACTGGAGCAATCTTAGGAAGAACATTTTGACCAACCGCTGTTGCCAGAATGTCCGCTGTTGCGATTTCCTGTACCGCCTTTTCCAGATCTGAGACCATAATCCCACGAACATTTTCTACCCAAAGCACTTCATTTCCTTTATCGCTTTTGATAATGATTTGATATCTTCGATTTTTATTAAGCTCTGAAATAACTCGTTTATCGATATCAACAAAAACCACTTCATAGCCGGATTGGCTAAAAAGCTGGCCGATAAACGATCGGCCAATTTTTCCTGCACCAAAAAGAACAAGTTTTTTAGACTCCAAGTTTGCTTCTTCTCAATTGTTCTTTTGTAGAAAAATCATGGGTAGGTACATGGCCAGCAAGCGGTAGTATTTTGGTATGTATCGCATCCAATATCCATTCTTTTTGTGGGAAGAAATATTCTTCCAATTCATACGCCGGAGTGATCCAGTTTCTTGAGCCAACCACTACTGGTGGTGCGTCGAGATAATCAAAAGCTACTTCTGAGATTGTTTGTGCCATTTCATTCAGTACCGAACCACGTTCACAAGCATCACTCGCTAAAACGATCCTTCCTGTTTTCTTTACCGATTCAATTACCTTTTCATAATTGAATGGCACAATACTTCGGGCATCAATCACTTCAGCTGTGAGCCCATATTTATTTTCTAGTTCTTTCGCTGCTTCGATTGCTGTATACAGTGTCGATCCGATGGTAAGGATTGTGACATCTTTTCCGGTCTTCTTTACATCAGGTTCCCCAATTTCGATTTCATAATAACCTTCCGGGACACCTTCTTCATGAAATAGTTCTCCGATATCATATAATCGCTGGCTTTCAAACACGATCACCGGATCAGTACCTTGTAAAGCGGCATTAAGCAATCCTTTTGCATCGTAAGGAGTAGTTGGGAATATTACTTTCAAACCAGGGACATGTGCCACTAATGAAGACCAATCCTGTGAATGTTGAGCTCCATATTTTGAACCTACTGAAACACGCATGACTACTGGCATTTTTAAATACCCTGCACTCATGGCTTGCCATTTTGACATTTGGTTAAATACTTCATCGCCTGATCTTCCCAGGAAATCGCAATACATGATCTCAGGGATTACACGACCACCGCACAAAGCATACCCTACAGCTGTACCCACTATCGCTCCTTCTGAGATCGAACTGTTGAACAATCGATGATAAGGCAAAGCCTCTGTTAGTCCTCGATATACCGCAAAAGCGCCACCCCAGTCTCTGTTTTCTTCACCATAAGCAATACACGTGGGGTCTTTGTAAAATCGGTCGATGATAGCCTCAAACAATCCATCACGCAATTGGTAGGCTTTCATTTTGGAAACTTCCTTGCCATCTTTAATACCATATCGCTCTTTTTTAGCTATTTGCTGGACTCTGGGATTTTCTTCCAACGTCATATTTACTTCTGGCTTACGGTCGTCAAATCGATCAACGGATCCGTTTGTAAACATCACATCTTCGATAGCCCTTGGGTTGGCAATCATGTTCATTTTCGGTGAAATTTCATTGCTGGAAGCAAGTTTCAATACCTTTTCTACTTTTAAAATGGTGTTGGATCTTATTTCATCCAAATCGGATTGCGTACATAATCCTGCCTGAACCAGGGACTTCCCATAATCAATAATACTATCAACATTTTGCCAGGCTTCTATTTCCTCTTTGGTCCGGTATGATGACGCATCTGAAGGTGAGTGACCACTGAACCGATAGGTCAGGGTATCTAGAAGAACTGGTCCTTTCTTTTCTTCCAGTATTTTTTTCTTTCTGCCAAAAGCATCAATCATTGCTAATGGATTGTATCCATCCACGCGTTCTGTATGCATTTGATACGGAGCAAAAGCCGCTCCTACCCTTGCCAATACATCATATCCCATCGTTTCCCCACGAGTCTGTCCTCCCATACCATATTGGTTGTTCATGAAATTGAATATGATTGGTAATCCACCCTGAAATTCTCCTTCCCAAAGCAAACGGAATTGATCCATGGAAGAAAAGACCATTCCTTCCCAAACCGGACCACACCCCATTGATGCATCTCCAATATTGGCAACAACAATACCTGGTTTTTTATTTACCTTTTTATATAAAGCCCCTCCAACTGCAATATCGCCAGAACCACCAACAATAGCATTATTCGGATATACTCCAAAAGGAGTGAAAAAGGCATGCATTGATCCACCTAAACCTTTATTAAATCCATTCTCACGTGCAAAAACTTCGGCTAATGTCCCATACAATAAAAAATCAATTGCCAGGTCATTTACTGTTCCTTGATGACCTTTTTCCACCGGTCTCAATGTTGCACCATCCCAATACCCCTTCATGACATCCATCAACTGGTTATCATTCCACTTATTGATTACAGACAGGCCTTTAGCTAATATTTCTCCATGACTTCTATGGGATCCGAAGATATAATCATCTGCATCAAGGTGATAGGCCATCCCAACTGCAGAAGCCTCTTGCCCAATCGAAAGATGGGCCGGTCCTGGATGGTTGTATGCTATTCCGTTATATTCACTTTTGATTTTGATATCGTTGAGCATGTTTTCAAACTCGCGAATGATCACCATATCACGATAGATCTTGGTAAACTCTTCTTTTGTAAAGTTGATTTTTTCGTCTTCTATGGATTTATTGTACTGATTAACAGGTATTGGATCTAGTTTGATCTCACCAGATTTTCGCTCTACCTTGGGATCTATAAATTCTATTTTAGGCATTATAATATATATTTATATTTTAATTTCTATTGTTTAGTATCGTGCTGTTGGCTTTTGAAAAATTCAATTTATTCCAGTGATTCAATTTCGGAAACAACATCTTGTAAAAACCTGGCAGCTGGTGCACCATCCAAAGCGCGATGGTCAAATGTAAGAGAAAGACCAATTTTTGGAACAAAACCAAAAGCGCCACCTTCCAATTGAGCCGGTTGTTGTATAATGGTATTAATACCTAAAATTCCAGCTTGAGGTGGGTTCAGTACAGGTGTAAACATTTCAATACCAAATCCACCAAGATTTGTTATTGTGAAAGTAGCCCCCTGAAGTGATTCAGGATTTATGTTTCCTTTTTGACATGAAGTTGCCAGCTCCTTCATTGTAGAAGAAAGACCTTCTATCGTAAGATGGTTAGCATTTTTGATGGTTGGAACCATAAGACCTCTGGGTGTATCTACAGCAAATCCCAAGTGAACATTGCTAAAAGATCGAATACTATCACCCATAAAATGAATATTAATCTGTGGGTTTTTTAATAAAGCCTTAATGGTGGCAAAACTTACCATATCATTAATGGTAATATTGTACAAATATCCATCAGCTATTTTCTTTTTTATGTCTTGTCGAATGGTCAACATGTTCCTGGCATCAGCACTGGTATGCAATGTAAGTTGGGCTGTGTTGGCCAGAGATTCATACATATTTTGAGCAATGATTTTTCGAATGTTCGACACCTTTTTATCTGTAAAATCATCCGCTAAAGTTACTGAAGGCATTTGTTTTACATCCGCAGCACGCACTTTCCCTCCAAATCCTGTTCCCTGTGCCGGTAAATCAATATGATCATATGCAGCAATGGCTTTTGCTAACGGAGTTACTTTTGGCTGAGATTTAAATGCTGCCTGAATATCCCGTTCTATTATCCTTCCGTCCGGACCTGTTCCATTGATTTTATCGTATGCAATTCTCTCCTTTTCTGCCAAGTGTCTGGCTCTTGGAGAAATTTTACTTTGTATATTCAGAGAGTTAGTTGATTCTATAATTTGAACGGATTCTACTTCTTTAGCCTCCAAATCATTTGTGTTTTTTGATGGCTCATTGGCTGTTTTTCCTTCTGATAAAAATTCATCAATAGACTCTCCTTTCTCACCAATTACAGCAATGATATCCAAAACTGGAATTTCATCCCCTTCTTCCGCAAATGTGGCCAACAAAATTCCATCAGATGTAGCTTCCTGCTCGAATGCTGCTTTATCTGTCTCGTAGGCGAAAAGCATATCGCCTTTGCTAACTTTCTGCCCTTTTTTTATTAACCATTCTGAGAAAATACAACTCTCAACTGACTGCCCCTGGCGAGGCATTATTACCGCTTCGGCCATATCACTATTTATTAAACATCTAGAATTGATTGTAAAGATATATTGCTCAACTTGTTATTACAAGTTAAATATAAAATATATTATTACATCGAATAAAAGCTATAAAAGATATTTAAAACAATAATTAAGTCTGCTTGTAATTACATGTCAAAATTACTTTATTCGCTTAAATATTTAAATTACAAATTGGCTGCCACAGAAATAAATAAGATCCCGCAACATCGAAAGTTGTATGAAATTCTTCGTAAACATATTATTGAGGGTGTATATACTGAAGGCAATCTTCTTCCTTCCGAGAACGAATTATGTGCCACCCATGAAGTAACAAGGCCAACTGTTCGCCAGGCATTATCCAGATTAGCTAGTGAAGGATACATTCAAAAGCACCAAGGAAAGGGAAGTATCGTGCGAACTCTGCCAAAAGGAATAGGTATATTATCATTGCAAGGGACAACAAAAGGTGTAGGTAAGCACAACCTGGAAACTCGGCTTGTCAGTAAACCTTATGTTAGCAAATGGCCAACAAAATTTCCATTTGATTTAAACCAATTAGAATTGGAATCAGGATGTATAAATTTGGAAAGAACGCGTGTTGTTGATGGCTCTCTTGTGCTTTATGAAATTAGTTATATACCTAACATCAACATTCCTCGATTTACCCAAAAGGGATTTGAAAACAAATCGTTGTTTGATGTGATGAGAAACTATTACG
>JAHEMV010000601.1 GCA_024643455.1 Cytophagales bacterium | reverse complement strand
TTTTGTAATTTTTGGGTATAACCAGATTTTTCATAAATTCCATTAAAAAAGTGATAAAAAGTGCCTCAAAAATATGGAATTATTCACAATTTTGACAGAAATGCAACGGTTAAACAGAATATTTGAAGTAAAAATGAAAACTGGATTTTATTGAAATTCAATCAAAGAAGCTTCAAAGTATTGGTATAGTATAAAATCGGTGCATGAAAACATACGAGTTGGTCACTTTTGATAATAAACCAATAGTCTAAAATTGAGTTTCCGTTTTCATAAGTAAATTATATATTTGCTTAGTTACTTTTTTTAGGGATGCTTATTTTTTTTTATGAAAACCCAGTTTAAACACCTTTTCGCTTGCGTCATAATTTTATTTCCTTTACCATTTATTCTTGAGGCCTCTGTCAAAAAAGATAGTGTAGTTGTACAATATAGTGATCTTAGCTTTAGCATTGAGCAGGAGAAAGAGAACTTCATATTCGATCCAATGACTACACTTATTGATCTTCTATATTTTACGGATAATTATAATACCAGCCAGCAGGAATTAGAAAACTTCAAATCAGAATTGGATAGAACCATCAAAACTCTACAAACAGAAACCGCAAAAATCAAAAAGAGAGATAAACAAATAAAACTTATCTATAAGACCATTCATGATCGCTTTCTCAATAAATATGAAACAGAAGCAAATTTTCATGATCTGGTATCCGCCGGTATATACAATTGTGTGACTGCAAGCGCATTATATGCCCAGGTATTGGAAATAATTGGAATTCCATACAATATTAAGGAAACCCCGAGGCATGTTTATCTCATAGCTTTTCCAGAAGAGGAGCAAATCATGATTGAAACAACAGATCCGACTGTTGGATATTCCTTTTTCAATGACGAATACAAGACATTGTTTGTGCAAAATCTAAGAAAAAGCAAAATTATAAGTGAACAGGAATTTGAGTCCATGAACACAAATGAGTTGTTTGAAAAATTTTACTATGCCAGTATTGATATTAATCTACAGGAATTGGTCAGTATACATTATTCAAACAATGCGATTTTCTATTTGGAGAAACAAAAGATCCGTCCATTCCAGGAGCAAATAAAGAAAGCATATTTTTTATACCCATGTACCCGCAACTCTTTTCTACTCTTTACCGCTAGTTTGCTTATACTTGAAAAAGTTGATTATAATGAAGAAGAGGAAATCAATGATTTACTTTTTCTGTGTCGATTTATTGATTTTGGAATCAATTACAATGATATCGTAAATGAGTTTATAAAAATCACGCATGAATACCTGACAAATTCCAATCGCCAGGATGAATATGATAAGATCTACCATCAGCTAGACAGCGTAGCCCAGGATGAAGCATTTAAGAACGAACTGGGATTTATATATAATTATGAAAAAGGGCGTGGATTTCTCTTAAAAGGACAATACTTAAAATCTTATCCATTTGTAAAACAAGCTTTTGGCTACAAATCCGGAAATTCTGACGCTCAACTTAACCTTATTTCTAACCTAAGTAGTTTGATAAGTGTAGAAAAGTCTAGCAGTGGAACTCTGGAAGAAATGGATTCCTTAGCGATGAATTTTCCTGTGCTATTAGAAAATAACAATTTCATTCAACTACATGGGGTTTGCCAGTTAAAATGCATAGAGGAATTTTTTAAGGAAAAACAATCAGAAAAGGGTATTGAAACAATAAATGCATTTGAACTACTAACCCAAAGTTATCCAATTGTAAAATTCTCTGATGATTTTATTGGTAGAGCATACTCTGAAGCAGCGGTTTTTTATTTTAAAAATGGCCAAAACAGTAAAAGCCGAGCCTATCTAAATAAAGGACTGGAACTGGCACCAAGAAGTAATGAATTGAAATCAAGATTTTTAATGCTAAACTAAATTTACTCTATTGACAAATTATAGGATCTTGTTCTCACATATGGATTCCCCAATCGGGTTTGATGAACGCCAACAATATTAATTGTTCTCATAACATAAGATCCTGGAGGTACAGGAATGGTAAATCTTCCATGACCATTCTCGGCATCAATTCTACCTAATCCACTATGCACGAATTTCCCCTCTAATAATTCACCCAAATAAAACTCATCTTTTGGGTGTGCATCAGAAAAATAAATATCAAGATGGTATAATCCATTTTTAAGTCGGTTATCAATAGGTGAAATAACTAATTCTGGGAAACTGGTTTTTAATTTACCATTGACCAAATATTCTTGCAATCCAAGGCCTGGGTAACCATTTTTATAAACTATCCTGGATTTTACTTTCCCTTTTGCATACACGAGTCTTTCTCCATCCAACTCATCATTTTTATAGTTGGATTCCCGATACAATTCGCCATTTTCATAATAGAACAAAGACTTTCCATCCTTTTTGCCATTTTTATAAACCATGGATAATTTTATGTTTCCGTTCTCATAGTAGTTTTTTGCCTCCCCTTCACGCTTGCCATCCATAAAATTCACTGCAGATTTTATTTTTCCATCTGAGTAATACTGTTTCAGGAGTCCATTTTTTATTTTTTTGGTACTTTTTGTATCCTTTTCTATACTACTATCAATATTATTTTTTAAACGGATAATCTGATCACAGGAAAAAATGGAAATAAGGATAAGGAGAGAACTAAAAAAAAGTTTCATTGTATTAAAATTTAAAAAAGTGTCAATCTGTTTTAAAAATAGATATTTTCACATTAATACCAAGAGTATTTTTTGCGGAATCACAAAAGAGTACAATCATTCCTAAACGCATCGGACCTCAGAAACATAATTTGATCACACAAGGCTTAATTATTTCTTAATTTAAGCAAGAAATGTAAGTGATTTTATTATGCTAATTTCCTCACTAGGGCCATTTTTGAGATCACGTATTTCCGAGATGTGTCAGCTTGTTGACATAAAACGCGTGTTCTCCGGAGGCTAAGTTTTTTATACATTCTTTGATTGAATTCAAAAATGTCCCCTTCTTCCAATACTGAAAGTGGCACTAAATCACTTTCATGATCATCCTGCTGACGAAGGGCATGAACCAGCTTCG
>JAHEMV010000121.1 GCA_024643455.1 Cytophagales bacterium | reverse complement strand
ACAAAATCAATGGCTTCATTTACAAATACTCCAACTTTCTGAATGGATTTTACGCCAATTTCCGGCATCAAAAATCCCTTGCCAACATACCTTGGAGATTTAGAATAAAAGATAAATCCAAGATAATCTGGCTGCAAGGCCACGACATCATCGATATTATCCCTTAATCCACAAACCTTCCATTTGAGTTGGCTCATTTTATTTTGCCTGCTGGGCTTTTTTTATTTTTTGAATAAACTCCGCACATGCTGCTCCTGGTCTGCTGTGAGACATAAAATATTCACCAATCAAAAAGCCCTGAAATCCATGGCTCATCAATCGAAGGACAGTATCCGGATTACTGATGCCACTTTCTGAAATTTTGACAAATTGATTTGGAATGGACCCGACCAGATTAACAGACGTTTCCACACTTACTTCAAATGTTTTCAAATCACGGTTGTTTACTCCAACCACATCCAGGTATTCATTAAGATGACTTTTAAGTTCATCTGCATTATGCACCTCCATGAGCACTTCCAATCCCAATGATTTAGCAAATTGTGCTAAGGCCTTGAGTCGGTCAGGGGTCAAGGCTGCAGCTATCAAAAGGATCGCATCAGCACCTATAGACTTAGCCTCAATAACCTGGTATTCATCGATTGTGAAATCCTTCCTGAGGATCGGACAAAAATTAAATTTTCTCGCTGTGGATAAATCTTCATTTTTACCTCCGAAAAACTCCGTGTCAGTCAAAATTGAAAGTGCAGATGCTCCACCTTGCATATAACTTATTGAAGTTTGCTCAATTGACACAAACTCGTGGATCATGCCTTTTGAAGGGGATTTACGTTTGATCTCCGCAATAATACCTACTTTATCGTCTCTTAACAGGTACTTTTTCAACGAAACTGTTTCCGATGGAAAATAGATGCTTTTTTCCAATAACTTCGTTGGGTACAGGCTTTTTCGTTCAGCGACTTCCTTCTCTTTATGTGCAATTATTTTATCCAGTATATTCATTAAATGTTCATTAACGTTTTAAAACTTTTTAAAGCAGCTCCTGATTCCAGCGAAGTACGTGCTTTGTCTACTGCTCCCAGTAAACCTAAGGAACTGTCCGCACAGTACAAGGCCATTCCGGCATTGGCAATAGCCACTTCTTTTTGTGCACGGGTAGATTGATTTTCGAGTACGGACAAAAATATTTTGGCTGCATCTTCTACCGTATTTCCTCCTGATAATTCTTCCGCCTTGAATGTATGCAAACCCAGGTCTGTCGGACTTACAATCTGTTCATCGTTTTGTGTCAATATTTTAAAATTCCCCGTAAGGGAAACCTCATCATAGCCATCAAGGGCATATATCACCATAAATTCTGTATCCGTTTGCTGAAATAAATACGCGTATAACCGAGCCAATTCCAGGCTGAAAACTCCTGTTAACTGCTTTTTTGGAAAAGAAGGATTAACCATCGGTCCGAGCATGTTGAAGAACGTCTTCACGCCCAGCTCTCTGCGAACAGGTGCCACATTTTTCATAGCAGGGTGAAACATGGGTGCATGCATATAGCAAATTCCACTTTTGTCCAGTGACCGCTTTAGTGTTTCGGTATCGTTGGAAAACTCATATCCGAAATATGCCAGCACATTTGAAGATCCACAAACAGAAGAAACACTGTTATTTCCATGTTTGGCCACATTTTGACCTGCTCCGGCTACTATAAAAGAGGCTAATGTGGATATATTAAATGTATCTTTGCCATCGCCTCCCGTACCACAAAGATCTATTGCATCATACCCTTCAATATGAACCGGAAGACATAATTCGAGCATAGCCTCTCTGAATCCAGTAAGTTCCTCGACCGTAATGCTTCTCATGAGATATACCGTTAGGAAAGCTGCCATTTCAGAATTATTATACTTCCCCTGGGCGAGGTTGCTGAGGATCTCCTTAGCGGTTTTCCGGTCAAGAGATTTATATTCGAAAAGTCTGTTTAGAATATCTTTCATTTTTTTTTACAGTTGATTTTGAGAGTTCAAAGGTTCAGCAGTTTATTCCGTTTTGACCCTTTTCCTCCTTTTCTCATTTCCACATTTCCTATTTACCCTTTTTACAATTGTCCACTGACTATTGACAATTTCATATTTTAAATTTCACCTTTCAGCTACTAATGCTCCAACCAATTTTTCATGAGCTTTATGCCATTGTGGGTCAAAATCGACTCCGGGTGGAATTGCAGCCCTCGCACATCGTGTATTTTATGGCTTAAACCCATAACAATTCCCTGATCATCTTCGGAATTGATTATCATTTCTCCATTAACAGTCGTTCTATCCACCGCCCATGAATGATATCGGCAAACCATAAAATCTTCAGGTACATCCTTAAAAAGGTAATCATCCTTTTTCAGAACCTTAACATTTGTTCCTACACCATGCAATACTTCTGTCATGTTATACAATGTTGCACCGTAAACCTCTCCTATAGCCTGATGGCCAAGACAGATACCAAGAATACTCTTTGTCGCGCCATAATGCCTAACCAAATCGAGTAAAATACCCGCTTCCGAAGGTATACCAGGACCAGGTGAAAGCAGTATTTTATCATATTGTTCTACTTCTTCCAAAGCAATTTTATCATTCCTGAAAATATCCATCACGTCATTGTATCCCAATGCCCGAATGATGTGAACGAGATTGTAGGTAAATGAATCGTAATTATCTAAAACAAGTATCCTCATCTAATTATCCATTTTATCAGCCTGCACGATAGCGGTTCTTAATGCTGCAAGTTTGTTATTCACCTCCTGCAGCTCATTCTCTTCTTTTGATTTCGCCACGACACCAGCACCTGCCTGATAGAACAGCGTATTGTTTTTACTCAGAAATGATCTGATCATGATGGCATGGTTAAATTCTCCGTTGAATCCAAGAAATCCAATCGCTCCTCCATAATGCCCTCTTCGGGTATTTTCGTATTTATCAATTAATTCCATGGCCATTGGCTTGGGTGCGCCAGAAAGTGTCCCTGCCGGAAATGTATCAGCCACCATCTGTATGGTGTTGGCTCCATCATGAAGTTTACCAACCACTTTTGAAACCAAATGAATGACATGAGAGTAAAATTGTACTTCTTTAAACGTCTCTACTTGCACGTTTGATCCGTTTCGACTCAAATCATTCCGGGCAAGATCCACCAGCATCACATGCTCAGAAGTTTCTTTTTCATCTTCCGATAATTTTTGTGCCAGTTCAGCATCGGCCTGATCGTTTCCGGTACGTCTAAACGTCCCGGCAATGGGATAAATAATGGCTTTTCCCCCTTTAATTACGATTTGTGCCTCCGGAGATGATCCAAATATCTTGAAACTTCCATAGTCGAAATAAAACAAATATGGTGATGGATTTACAGAGCGCAGTGATCGATATACGTTGAACTCATCACCCAGAAAACTAGATTTGAACCTGCGAGAAAGAACAATTTGAAAAACATCTCCCCGATGACAATGTTCTTTGCCTTTAGTCACCATATCTATGTACTCAACATCAGATACATTAGAAGATTCATCATTTTTCCATAAAAAGCGGTAATCCGGATAGTTTTTACTTTTGACCAAATCCGAAATTTCCTTAAGATTACTCTCCTTCTTGTTATCTTTTACCTGGTGATCAAAGATGTACATCTCATTTTTAAAATGATCTACAACTATGATGTTTCGATAAACAGAATAAATAATATCTGGAATCCCATATTCATCTTTTTTCTTTTGAGATAACTCGATGTCTTCAAAATACTGAACGGCATCATAACCTATATACCCGAACAATCCATTGGTTATAAATTTAAATCCTTCCTCTTCTACTTCGAATGAATTCATAAATTGATTCAACTCGACTATGGCCTGTTTGGGAGTATCGAGATCTCTTTTGTCTACATCCCCATCTGTCCAAAGGATTTCGAGACTTTGATTTTTGAGTTTAAATGTGGATATGGGATTACAACAAATGTAGCTGTAACTGTTCTCAGCACCATGATAGTCCGAACTTTCCAGTAAAATGGAATTCGCATATTTATCACGCAATTTCAGATAAATGCTCACCGGCGTTATCATATCTGCCAGCATTCGCATATGAGTACTTCGAAGTATTATCTTTTTCAATGTTTCCTTTTTTAAACAAATAAAAAGGCTCGCCGAACGACGAGCCTGTATATATTTTATAGCACATAGGGTTCCGTTCAGCTCCGATTATATAATCTATGCCACCACCAGATACCTATATGATTCATTCCTTTTTTCATTGTCCGCCAAAATTAGGAAAGCATGTATTAATTGCAAAACCTTTTTAAATTTTTTAATCGTTTAATTTGGCAAAATTAAATTTGTCATTAAAGAAAGGCAACAAACTAATTGTATTTGTCTATGCAATAAACAATATCGACGATTAGTTCTAAATAAAAATAAAATAATACGCATTAAAATAAGGTTTTTATTAAATTAAGGCTGATTTTTAATCCATTATAAAGACAAGTATCTCAATAGACTAATTTTTTTCAGAAAATCATAAAAAGTAAATAAACAATTATCATGGAATTAACTTACAGTAAGTTTTTAGCAGTATGGCAAATTATTGCATTAGGCCTATGTGGCGCCTCAATTATTGGAGGTATACTTATCTTAATCGTACACAGGCTTCGATTTTCTTCTATATCCGATTATAAGCAAAAGTATGACTACCTGGCTTCAAATGATTCCAAAATGATTTTTTGGTCCATTATTGCTTTTGCAGTTGCATTGACGCTTTTCATTAATACGGTATATGACTCTACAGTTGTATTGAGTTATGTTTGGTTTTTTGTCCGACTATTTATTGCAGTTTGTATCGGTACGTTAATCATTTACATTTCATACCTGATGATGCAATTTGCTTATCCTACCACCTTGGAAAAGAAAATGAAAAGATGGAGATACAAGCCGAGGGTAAATAAAAAAACTGGCAATGTGATGAAGCTTCTCAGCGAAGATGAAGAAGATGTACACCTTGATGAAGGCATGCAGGCTGAAGAAAATGTGTTTTCAGTTGATTATGATGTCTGGGTTGATGAGACAACCGGTGATGTGCAAATCGAAAAATATCCAGGGCATCTGATTGCTTATCAATGTAATTCCTGCGGTTTTAAAACAATGAAGTTACAAAAGGAAGAAATTGTAGTTGCGCCAACTGAAAATACTGATGGAGAAATGATCAAAAATTATCAGTGCAACTATTGCAGTGCCAAACGAAGTAAAACGGTAAAAGTAGCAAAACTCTCACAGACAGAATCTCACTATGAATTACCGGCACATCTTCATTTTAAAGATGAGGAAAAAGTAAACTTGGTGACTCTGGAAATATTGATCAGCACTGGAAAAACTAAGATATTTGAATTCACTTCTACCAAGCAGGCAAGTGAATTTTTAAACCAATTTAAGATCGAAGAATAAAAGTTTATAAATCATATTAATCATGAAAGAGCTAAGAAATTGGCTCTTTTTTTATTTTAAGAAACAATTCATCTTAGCACTGGTTAAAAAGATTGATTCCGACAAAAACATTGAAAAAACCTTTTACTTTGCGCCTGATTTTTAAAATTGTTTTAGCAGCTTTTATCACACTTTTGCTGCTTTTGCGATTTGAAATTATTGGACAGCCCATGATGAATATGTCGTTTCGATACTCGGATAATAAAATAAATAAACTATTCAAAGGCGAAGATCGACAACCGGAAATTCACCATATGACGTTTGAAAATCATCAGCTCAGGTACTTGACGATGATATCGGATCCTTCAAAGCCTTTTGTGGTCTTTATTCATGGTGCCCCTGGATCTTCAGCTGATTATCTACAATATTTACGGGATGAGAAATTGTATGCTTCCATCAATATAATTGACGTCGATCGTTTAGGGTATGGATATTCAGGTTTTGGTCATGCTGAAACCTCAATACAAAAACAAGGTGAAGCAATCCATTCCATTATTCGTAAAATCACAATTTCAAAAAACATAATTTTAGTAGGTCATTCATTTGGCGGCCCTATTGCTGTTCGTATGGCGATGGACTTTCCTGATGCCTATTCAAACCTTATTTTACTTGCGCCCGCCTTAGATCCTGATCATGAAAAACAATTTAAAATAGGTCATTTGGCCATGATCAAACCCACGAGATGGCTCACTCCACCTGCTTTACGGGTAGCGGCCGATGAAAAATATTCCCATATTGATGAACTGAAAAAAATGCTCCCTCATTATAATCATCTTAAAATTCCGATTATCCATATCCACGGAACAAAAGATTCTTTGGTGCCTTATGAAAATCTGGAATTTTCTAAACAACACATCAATCCGAAAATACTGGAAACTATTTCCCTGGAAAACGTAGATCACTTTCTACCATGGACCCATCATGATTTTATTGTGAATAAAATTCTGGAATTGACTCAGTCAGATTAGCCTCCCATCATTGAAGCCATAAAATATTTTCCAAGTAGAATTAAAACTGAGCTCAAAACCAATACTATAAAAATTGTCCATAGGATAAATTTCTTAAGCTTTGATCGCTTTTTTACCTGGCGAATGCCAAATAACCATATGAGAATAGCAGCTATAAATCCCCCAATAGCTACTTTATTGGCAATCATCATAAAATCAAATATCCTTATAAACAAGTTCATTCCCGCATATGGCTTATCCAAAACCCACATGCAATCATCGGTATACGTCCGCCCGTTTTTTGTAGCCTTGACAATAATTCCATTATTTCCATTGGAGAGTTTGACCCCTTCCCAGACAATAATTCCTTTTTCAGGAGACTTTGTTTGAAAAGCATGGCCATTAACCGTCAGGATCACGCTATCTAAGTTGGTGTATACCTTTACATAAGTTTTTGCTTTTTCTCTAAAAATGTATCGGGAGGAAGTAATATGCAAAACAGGTTGATTTGACCAGTTGGCTTTATAAAAATAGAAAGCATCTTTTTTTGTCTTGCGATCAAAAGTTACCAGACCTTTGTCATTGATGCCATAATGATCTCCTTCCTTTCGAAATTGAGAACCAAAATCAAACATATTCCATACAAAGGTCCCCCAAACGTAAGGGCGTGCATCAAAAATCTTCAGATTCTCTTCATGATAATAGGATTGATATTCTTCAGGATGTGGTGATCCCATTGGATTTGGAGCATATAATTCATTCGTATGCTGATTTACGCTTCCCCCAGCTCCATATTCGCTGATGCCAATTTTGTAATCAGGAAATTCTTTGTGGATTTGGTCAAGAAATATCCCCATATCCTTAGGTTCATTATAGTACCAACCAAAATACCTGTTCCAGGCAATTGCATCGGTAATATTATGAATATTGGGATTTTTCTGCGGACTCAACATACTGGCTCCCACAGATAATCTGGAGGGGTCTTCCTCTTTTACAATGCTATTTAATTCATTTATAAATTCAGTTGGTTCAGCACCTTCCGGGTTTTGAATTTCATTAAAAATACTCCACATCATGATTGATGGGTGATTGTAATTCTGCCTGATCAATTCATACAATTGTTGTTTTACATTTGATTTAAAGGCTTCCGTATTTTCAAAGCCATTTGTAGTAGACATAAATCCTGAAGGCATCCCTACCCAGGGGATTTCAGCCCAAACGATAATGCCCAGTTCATCGGCCATTTGATAGATAATTTCTGCATGTTGATAATGTGCCAGACGGATAGCATTAACACCCATCTCCAGCATTAGATCCATATCTTCCCTATGATCATCTTCCGAAATTGCTGAGGCTTTATCCATTCGATCCTGGTGTCGGCTTACTCCTCGTAAATCAATCGGTTCTCCATTTAGAAAAAATCCCTCATTTGGATCAATATGGAAAAACCGTAAGCCCAGAGCTTCGGTCTTGGAATCCATCACCACTCCGGCTACCGAAATACTAACCTCCACCTGATATAAATAGGGATCTTTTTTACCATTCCATAAGTGTGGATTATTTATCATGTAATGGTGTTTCACTTCACTATTCCCATCCGGTATCGAAACTTTGCTCTGCTGTTGTTCGACTATGTCACCATTTCTTTTACGCAGTGAGGTGATATAGGTAACTTCAACTTCCTTTGCCGTGGTGTTTGAAATTTTCGTCAGTACTTCTACTTCAGCACTTTCTTTACTAACCTTTTGTTGTTTTAGGTAAATTCCAGATGAAGCAAAGTCTACTGGTGTAATGCAAATTGGGTTGGTTAGGATTAAAGAAACCGGGCGATAAATCCCGCCATAATTATTGAAATCTCCAACCAAGGGAATCACTTCCATATTCGCTTCGTTGCTTACTGTAACTTCAAGTGTGTTTTTTTGTCCATATATCAGATAATCTGTTATTTCATAGCAAAAGGCAGCGTATCCTCCCTTGTGTTCTCCCAGCTCCTGGCTATTAACCGTAACCAATGCAGTAATATTCACCCCTTCAAAACGAATGAAAACCCGATGGTTTTCCCATGATTTTTCTACATCAAAATTTTTAACATATGTTCCTTTGCCTCGGAAATACGGAATCCCTTCTTGTGCGTCGGTTTTGTTCCATGAATGTGGAAGGGTCACAATTTCATCAACTGGTAATCCGGTAACAGATTGTCCATGGAAATTCCAGTAATCATTAAATGGAATTTCTTTATAATCCTGTGCTTTTAATCCAAATGAAATTTGAAAAAATAAAACCAGAATTATCGAGGTGCAACAGTTCTTAAATTTCATAGAAAAAATAATCTTTGAGATATAAATTATGAAAAATTATCCTGATAAGAAATAAATCTCTACTAAAAAAGGAATTAGAAATTGGTCAACTGGATGATTAAAAATGTCGTGAATTACATTTTTTTATTCAATCCCTTCTCAATTGGAATTACTTACTAGTGATAAAATTTTATTTATGCCTGAGCTTTAATCGCGGCACCTATAGCAGTTGCAAACTCAGCATATCCAGGTACGATAAAATTAACCTTGTATAAGGCGCCGACTCCATCTACTACTTTTCGGATCAATGGAATAATTGACAATTTACCTGTGAGTACGATATCGTTTACACGTTCTGCCCGGGCGGCAGATATCCCCAAAATTGCAATGGTCTGACCAACCAGGTTTATAATTGCCAAAGCGATATCGCTATCGGTGGCTTCATCGGATACTTTCCCAAAATTTGATGCAGTGGCAGATTCTGGTAAGTCAATCAGACCACCTCCTGCAATATCGCCAACAGTCAAATCAATCATACCTAACCTACCTTTTGAAGCTTTATCCATTAAGGTACGAATGGTGGTGATGTTTAATAATTTCCGTGAAAGCCCAACCATGGTTCCTCCGCCAACTCCACTACCACCCCAGTGTTTGATCCCACCATTATTAACATGAACCAGTGCTGTACCCGTCCCCATGCTAATAACCATAGCTTCGTCAAGTCCGGACAGGTATGCCCCTGCAGTACCTATGGAATCAAATTCATCGATTTTTTTTATTGGAATTCCTAGTAAGTGATCCTTGATTTGCATTGAGCCAACTCCCGTTGCGGCTATAATTTCGATCTCAGAAAGAGGCAAATCTACCATTTCGACAAATTTACCCAATGCTCCGGCAGCAGAGGTGATCGGATCATCAGCTTTAACAGAAACCGGGTTGAGGATCTGACCGTTATTCAGTCCGACAATGTCTGTAGTCGTTCCTCCAATGTCTATACCAATGATCATAATTATTGCTTTTCTTAGGTGAAATTAGATCAATTTTTCAATAAAACGTATTTTTCAAAGCATAAAATAAACAAGTGAAATAAGGAGGTTTTTATGTGAATATTAAAATTAAGAAATGACTGCGGGAAAGTGTGCTTAAACCAGTTCGCCTCTTGGATGAGTTTTTTTGTGATAAACCAAATTATCAATTCTTATAAAAAAATAGATAACTCAAAAAAGAATACGCTATTTTTGTAAAGGCATTGAATACGGATTTTTTAAACAATTTGATAGCATTATGGAATTTAAGGAACTGGAACAACTCATTAACGAGATCGCTTCTCAAAATGAATTAAATAAGGAAACCATCATTGAAAATCTTGCTGATATTTTAAAAATAAAATATGGAATTTCCATTATGAGCAAAGAGCGCGAGCTGATTGATGAAGTGAAAAATAAGGTCATTACCAAACTCTATAATTTAGAAAAACACACCTGCAAAGTAGATTCAGATTTGGCAAAAATATTTAAACTTGACCTTTTGGAAGCAGATTACCTCAACTCTGCATTGGACGAACTCCAACGCGAAAGTCTGGTAATATCAAATCAATCTGCAATTAATCTAACAAAAGAAGGTGTAATGAAATATAAAGAGTTTTATGGTGAAATATAGTTCTTAACCTAGAACAGCTCTTTTATTTCAATAGCTTCCAGTGCCTTTTCTCTGGAAATTTTTTGCTGATCATATTGCTTTAGCAAGGATATATCGCAAGAAAGTTCCAATATTTTTGGGACTTTACAGGCTCTGCAACTTTGGATTTTGACTTCCAAACGAAGTTTGTTGTTCGCATCAAATGACCTGATTGTTCTCCCATAATCCAACAAGAATGCTTTAATATTTTCTTTAAATTGGGGATAAAGTTTTTCATCATCTGCATAATTTTGTTTTTGATCCATAGTCCAGGTCTCACCAGGATTATAAAAATATACATTCCCCTTATTCCCAGGAGATATGGCTCTTGCATGAATAATTGCTCCATATCCATCTAATACTTCATAGCGTGGTTTCCCTTCTGAAATAAAGGTTTCCGAAAGATCTCTACTGTAATAGCGATCCATGATACTGGTGAACATTTCCAGGTCAGGATTTTTTTTCGTTGGTGCTTTTTTGCTTATGGAAATTCTTTTTACAAACTCATCGCGGTTAATCTTGCCTGATTTATACGCTTGCACATCCTTTCTGAATACTTCAGCAGTAATGGCATTATTTTTAGAATTGATTTCATCTCTTTCTTCATCTCCTTCCCAAACCACGAACATTTCATTGAAGGGTGACTTTTGATTGATTACAATTTTTTCTTCCGGTTGAAGCTGGCCAATCAAATCGGCATAATCAGCAAGAAAAGTTATCATAATTTCTTCCCAATTGATTTCAACAGATTCTCCTGCATCCATCCGCAGATCATCTACGCGATGCCCATTAGCAATAACCACTCTAGTCTCCTGACGTAAACGTTCTGCCTCTTTTCTTGATTCTTTAGCTTCAATTCTTGCTTGTTCTGCTTGCTGCTTCATTATCTCCTTTTCCTGCTCCATTCTGGCTTTCTCTTGTGCCATATGTGCTTTTTCCTGCTCTTTCATTTCTCTTAACTGATCTTGTGAATCACGATTATCATCATTTTCAAAATCAAATTTCATATCGAAATGTTCAACTAC